>JBAQGU010000685.1:0-2930 GCA_049287975.1 Roseiarcus sp. | reverse complement strand
TCCTGACGCCGAACGAAAAGAACTTCATTCCAGAGGCGGAGCAGCACAAAGCCGTCAGAGCGGCGCGGGTCCACATCGCGATTTACGCGGCGACGCTGGCGCTGGCGCTCGTCTGGCGCTCGTGGCTTCCGCTGATGATCATCGGCCTGCCCCGGTTCTACGGCTGCTGGCACATGGTGCTCACGGGCCTGCTGCAACACGGCGGCCTGGCCGACAACGTCGTCGACCACAGGCTCAACAGCCGCACGGTCTACATGAACCCCATCAGCAGGTTTCTCTATTGGAACATGAACTACCACATCGAGCATCACATGTTCCCGATGGCGCCATATCACGCGCTTCCGCGGCTGCATGCGTTGATCAAGCATGACCTTCCGACGCCCAGTCCCTCGATGTTTCACGCGTATCGCGAAATGATTCCGGCTCTCATTCGCCAGCTCCGGTACGAGGACTATTTCATCGAGCGCGAATTGCCCCCGACGGCGAGGCCCTATCGCGAATTCGTCCGGTCGATGAACCAAGCTTCGTCCGCGGCGGAGTGATCGCTCGCGCGACAGCCGCGTCGCCAGCCGCGATTTCCCGGTGCGCTTCTCGCAGCTCTCGTCATCCGCGGACGGGGCGCACCGTTCGGCGATGCTTCATCTTGCGACCAACCACACCGGAGTACCGACGCGGTTCTTGATGAAGAATACCAATATTCCCTGTATTGACGACGTCGCGCTCGCGGACTAGCCTCGCTAATAATGCGCAGTTGTAGCCGTCGGTATCGGTTGCATGTAATCGCGACGGGAGGCGAGCGGGCCGCCAGCTCGAGCGGAATATAGGTCCGCAGGAGGAGGAAACGATGACGCTTTCGACGAACTCGAGAAATTCTTTCTGGCTTGGTCTTCTGGTCGCGTCGGGCGTGACGCTGAGCGGCGCCAACGCCAGCGCGGAGGAGGCGAAGCTCAAGTTTTATGTGAATTTCATCGGCGGCCCTGAGATACAGTTCTTCGCCGTCGTGCAGCGCGGCGTAGAGGATGCGGGCAAGGATCTGGGCGTCAACGCGATTTACAGCGGTCCGAAATGCTGCGACATCAACATGCAAGCTCAGCTCCTGAAGGCGAATGTCGCGGCAAAACCCGATGGGATAGCGGTTGAGTTCAACGATCCCAAAGCGTTGAGCAAGCCAATCCTCGATGCGCTCGACGCCAACATTCCGGTGATTCTGGTCAACACGCAGAACTTTGCCGACGAAAGCGATCCGCGCGTCAAGGCGCTCGCTTATGTTGGGCAGGACGAGTTTCATTCGGGCGCCAAGGTCGGCGCGGGGCTGCTGCCCAACCTGAAGAAGGGGGACCGGGTCGTGTGCCAGAACCCCGGTCCCGCGCAGATCGTCCAGACCGTCCGTTGCGATGGCCTGAAGAAATTCCTCGAGGAGAAAATCGGCGCCACGGTCGACACCTTGGTCAACACCGCCTCGACGCCGAGCCAGGGGCTGTCGGTGCTCGACGGATACATGCGGTCGCACAAGGACACTGCGGCGATTGTCAGCTTGAATCCGGAGACCGGCACCATAGCGTGCCAATACGTCGAGAAGAATGGCTTACAAGGCAAGGTGTTCCTTGGCGGATATGATGTCTCGCCGGCGGTGCTCGATTGCATCGAGCGCGGGATCACTTCGTTTACGCTGGTGCAGCAGGCTTACGCGCAGGGTTACCTCGCGGTGGTCAACCTCTATATGAAGGCGAAGTATGGCATGACGCCCTCCAACGTCGATACAGGCACGCTGCTCGTCACCAAGGAGAATGCGGCGTCGTTCAAGCCCGTCGTCGACGCAGGTCGTGGCGGCTGACCGTCCGACAGAATAGGTCGAAAAACGCTTCAGGCGCGCCGTCGCGGCGGGGGAATCGGGTCGTTCGACGAGCCCCCCGACCAGCGATTATCATTCAGAAGCGAGGGTTCCATGAGCGCTCGGGAGACAGTTGCGACGGAGGGCGGGCGACCGGCTGCCAGACGTTCGCACGGCCGAACGGCGCTGCTGCGCATATTTGCAATCCAGGAGCTCGGTGTCCTCGTCGCGGCGCTCCTGATCGGCGCGGTGTTCTCGTTGCTATCGCCGGAGTTCCTAACCGAAGCCTCGGCGGGCTCGATCCTCGCCAGCGCCGTCCAGTTCGGGGTTGTAGGGTTGGGCGTCACCGTCCTGATGATCGCCGGCGAGTTCGACCTTTCTGTCGCATCTGTCTATTCGCTTTGCCCCCTGGTCATGGCGTCGCTATGGATCAATCATGGCGTGAACGTGGTTGCGGCGCTGGGCATCGCGTTGGTCCTCGCGGTCGCAATCGGAGTGCTCAACGGGCTGGCGACGCTACTGCTCGGCATTCCGTCCTTCATCATAACGCTGGCTACCGCGCTCTTTTGGGCGGGAGTCAGCCTCAACCTCACCGGCGGCTATCCAATCTCATACTTCGGAAACTCTCCGATGATGAGCTGGCTCGGCGCCGCGGAAATCGGAAAGAGCAAGATCTCCGTCTCGATCCTCTGGCTCCTCGCCACAGCGGCTGTTCTCGCCGCGGTTCTGCGTCTGACCGCTACCGGAAACTGGATTTTCGCGAGCGGGGGCGACGGCCGCGCGGCTCGCGCGATGGGTGTGCCGGTCAGCGCCGTCAAGCTCTCGTGCTTCGTGCTTTCCTCGGTGTTGGCGGCATTCACCGGCATCATCCAGTTTGGATCGTTCGGATCGGCGACGCCGACGCAGGGGTCCGATCTGGCGCTGACCGCGCTGGTCGTCGCGGTGGTCGGGGGCGGATCGCTCATGGGCGGCCGCGGCAGCATCCTCGGCGCCATGCTCGCAGCCATCGTCCTCGGCATGTCGTACACCGGCCTCGTGCTCTCGGGAGTCTCGACAACCTGGTTCCAGTCGTTCGTTGGATTTCTGCTCCTATTTGCGG
>JBAQGU010000684.1:0-9994 GCA_049287975.1 Roseiarcus sp. | reverse complement strand
GGCGAAGCCCAGAAATAAGAAAGCCGACTCGGGGAACGCGAACACCACCATTGACCGTCATTGCGAGGAGCCCTTGCGACGAAGCAATCCAGGGGCCGCGTGCTGTGGCCCCTGGATTACCTCGCTGCGCTCGCAATGACGGCGGAGTTGACGCAACAATTATTGGGCATCGCCTAAGTCGGGCTCCCCCCGGATTGGGAGTTACGGCAGTTCCAAAAAAAGGCGCCCAATACTTTGAAATCGCTAGATGCAAAACTGAAATCAGCACTGGTGTTGCGCCGTCGGATCGCAAGTCGCGGGGACGCCCGGCTCGCGGCCGAGCATCCCGAAACGGCGGCTGTGGCCCGGTTGTTTCGGGGTGTCGCCCAAGTGCTATTCCGCCGCGACGAGTTTCCGCGGCGGCGTCATGACAACGGGAGCGAGAGCGGCTGCATTCAGCGATGCCGCCCGCCGCTCCGACGTTACCGGGCCGTAGAGCGTGCTCCGCTGTTCCGGCGCGCGCCCGAGCGAGCGGATCAGTTCCTCCATCGCCTCGGGCGGAAATTCCTGCCCGTGTTCCGTGCCCGCGGCGCGGGAGATGCTCTCGTTCATCAAAGTGCCGCCGAGATCGTTGGCGCCGGCCTCGAGGCAGGCCGCCGCTCCCCGCGGTCCCATCTTGACCCAAGACGTCTGGATGTTCGTGATGTGGGGATGCAGCGCCAGTCGCGCCACCGCATGCATCAACACCGCTTCCCGGAAGGTCGGCCCGCGCCGAGCGGCGCCGCGCAGATACATCGGCGCTTCCATATGCACGAACGGCAATGGCACGAATTCGGTGAAGCCGCCCGTCTCCACCTGCAAATCCCGCAACGCCAGCAGATGTCGCGCCCAGGACAGCGGATGCTCGATATGCCCGTACATGATCGTGGAGGTCGTGCGCAGGCCGAGACCATGCGCAGACCTTACGACATCGAGCCACTCGGCCGTGTTCACCTTGTCGGCGCAGATTATCGCGCGCACCTCGTCGTCCAGGATCTCGGCGGCGGTGCCCGGCAAGGTGCTGAGGCCTGCGGCCTTCAGCTGCGCCAGAAACGCTCCGATCGGTATTCCGAGCGTCGCCGCGCCCTGAGTGACCTCCAATGGCGAGAAGGCGTGAATGTGCATATCCGGCACCGCCGCCTTGATGGCGCGGCAGATGCCGAGATAGGTCTCGCCGGTGTACTGCGGATGGATGCCGCCCTGAAGACATACCTCGGTGGCGCCTCGCTCCCATGCCTCGGTCGCGCGGCGCACGATTTCTTCGAGCGCGAGGTCGTAGGGCGCGCCGCGCAGCGCCTCGTGCGTCTTACCCTTGGAAAAGGCGCAGAACTGGCAACGATAGTAGCAGATATTGGTATAGTTGATGTTGCGGTTGACGACGTACCTCACGGTATCGCCGGTCATGGCCCGGCGAAGTCCGTCGGCCGCGGTGACGACGCATCGGTAGTCGGCGTCGCGCGCCGCGAACAGCCTCACGATGTCAGGCGCATCCAGTCGGTCGCCGGCTAGAGCACGTTCGACGATGTCGTCCACAGCCGGATCGGCCGAGCGCGCGTGGATCGCCGGCATCCGCGGAACCACCATCGTGCCAGGCGCCCAATCGTCGTCACGCGCCAAGCCCTCGGCGTCGCTCGAGCGGAGCACCTGTGTGGCGATCTCTGGCGACGCCCAGGTCGCGATGTCGAGCGCGTACGAGGGATAGACGGGCAGTCGGTGCACCAGCAGCTTGCCGGCGGCGGCAGTGCGCTCGGCAAGCTCCGTGATAACAGGCCATGGCGCCTCCGGATTGACGTGATCCGGGGTGACGGGCGAGATCCCGCCCCAATCGTTGATCCCCGCCGCAATCAGCCTGGGATAGACACCCGGCGACAGGTTGGGCGGGGCCTGGATATTCATCGTCGGGCCGAGAATCAGGCGCGCGGCGGCGAGGCTCCAAAGCAGGTCGTCCAGATCGGGCTCCGCGGCGCCGGCGAGCTTGGTTCCGGGCTTGGCGCGGAAGTTCTGAACGATGACCTCCTGAACATGTCCGAAACTGCGGTGCAGATCGCGGATCGCGAATAGCGCCTCCAGCCGCTCGGCGCGTGTCTCGCCGATCCCGATTAGAATGCCGGTCGTGAATGGCACGCGCAGCTCGCCCGCCAGCCGCAGCGTCGCGAGACGCACCTCGGGCCGCTTATCGGGCGAGCCATAATGTACCCCGCCCGGTTCGCACAGCCGCACGCTGAGCGACTCCAGCATGATGCCTTGGCTGGCCGATACTGTCCGCAGCCCGGCCATCTCAGACCGGCTCATGATTCCGGGATTGGCGTGCGGCAGCAGTCCGGTCTCGCGCAGCACCCGCGCGCACATCGCCTGCAGATAATCGATAGTGGTTTCATATCCGAGCGCAGCCAGCTCGTCCCGGGCGACGCGCCAGCGCAGCTCCGGCTTGTCGCCGAGCGTGAAAAGCGCCTCGGTGCAGCCGGCGGCCGCTCCGGCGCGGGCGATGGCGAGCACCTCATCCGGGGATAGATAGGCCGATCGTCCCGCGCGGGGCCGCTGGGCAAAGGCGCAGTAATGGCAGACATCCCGGCAAAGATGGGTGAGCGGGATGAACACCTTGCGTGAGTAGGAGATATGGCGGCCATGCCCCTCGTCGCGCAGACGGCCCGCGGCGTCGATCAGCTCGGCGAGCGGGGCCTGTTCGAGCCGAACAAAAAGCGCATTATCGCTCGAATCGTCCATCGCAATCACCTTTTCGGCATGCCTCCGCGTCACGCTGGACGCGGACGGCGAATGATGTGGTATCACTGCGGGGGAATGCAATCCAATGGAGGACAGGATGCTGATTGGCTTCAATGCGCCGGTCGCGGGGCCCTTGGCGGAGCCGGACGCGCTGACACGGATTGCCGTCGAGGGCGAGGCCATGGGCTTCGACTATCTGGCGTTCAGCGACCACATCGTCATCCCCACCGACATCCAGGCGCGATATCCCTATTCCGAGACGGGTGAGTTTCCGCAAGGATCGCGCGGCGGCCGGCACGAGCAATTAACCGTGATCGCCTTCATTGCGGCGAAGACGTCGCGCCTTCGCCTGGTGACGTCGGTGATGGTCGTGCCGCACCGGCCGGCGGTGCTGGCCGCGAAAATCCTCTCGACGATCGACGTGCTGTCGAAGGGACGATTGACCGTCGGCATCGGGGCGGGGTGGCTGCGGGAGGAGTTCGAGGCCATCGGAGCGCCGCCCTTCGCCGAACGCGGGTCAGTCACGGACGAATATCTTCAGGCATTCCGCGAACTCTGGACCAAGGACGAGCCCAGCTTCGCCGGACGGCACACACGATTCAGCGGCATCGTCTTCGCGCCCAAGCCGGTGCAGATGCCGCATCCCCCGATCTGGGTAGGCGGCGAAAGCGGGCCGGCGCTCCGCCGCGCGGCCCGGCTCGGCGACGGTTGGTATCCGATCGGCGTCAACCCCGCGCATCCGCTCGACAGCCTGCCGCGCTACCAGGCGGCGATCGCACGGTTGCACGGGCTGGTCAGCGAGGCCGGACGCGACTCCACGGCGGTAGCGCTTGCCTTCCGTTGCACGAAATACGGCGGTGGTCTCACATCAAGAACGGATGACGGAGAGCGCCGTCTCTTTTCCGGCGGCGCGGCTGAGCTCGCGGGCGATCTTCGCGCGTTTCGCGCGCTTGGGGTGGGCCATATCGACTTTGGTTTCGGCGGATCGAGCACGGACGAGGTGCTGACCACGATGAAGCGGTTCCGCGACGAGGTTTTGGCGCGGGTCTGACGCGCCGCAGGTCCATCCATGCCGCGTGTCCGGGCGGCGCATTCGGGGAGTTTGCGTTATGAGGCAGTTGGGAAGACTAGGCGTCTGGTATCCGGTCGACCGTTTGGACGGCGCCGGCATCAGGCGCCTGCTGCGAACGGTCGAGGAACTCGGCTACTCCGTGCTCTGGTACCCGGAAGCGATCGGATATGAATCCCTCTCCATCGGCGGCTTCATGCTGGCGAACTCGACCCGGCTGATCATCGGCAGCTCGATCGCCAATATTTATGCTCGCGATCCTTTCACCGCCAGGCGCGGGCTGCGCACCTTGTCCAGCCTTTATGATGACCGCTTCATTCTCGGCCTCGGCGTCAGCCATGTGCCGATGGTCGAGGGGTTGCGCGGTCATGTCTATGAAAAACCCGTGCCGGCCATGCGCCGCTATCTCGATGGCGTCTATGAGGATCCATCGAACGCGGCGGAGTGGCCTCTCGTGATCGCGGCGCTGGGCCCGTTGATGCTGAAGCTGGCTGCGGAGCGCACGGCCGACGCCGTCCCCTATAACGTTACTCCGGAGCATACGCGGGCGGCGAGAGCCGCCCTCGGGCCCGACAAGCTGCTGGCGGTGGAGCAGAAAGTTTGCCTTCAGACGGACGCCACTGCGGCCCGTGGCCTCGCCCGGCGGGAGCTGAAGCGCTATCTGACCTTGCCCAACTACCGCAACAACTGGTTACGCATAGGCTTCACGGAGAACGACCTCGCGGATGGCGGTTCGGACCGGTTCATCGATGCGATGGTGCTCTGGGGCGATCCGGCGACGATTACCCGCGGCCTGAGGGCGCATCTGGAAGCGGGCGCCACTCAAGTGTGCATTCAGCCGGTCCATGCGGAGGGAGATATCGAAACGCGGGACCGGACCCTAAAGGCGCTCGCCTGACGTGCCGATGGCGACGAACAGATCGGCCGAGCGGAGCCTGGACTGGATCGCGTCCATCGCGAGCGGGATCTCGCTGAACCAGACGACGTGCCGACGCATGTGGCCAGTTTGGGCGCAGGCGGGGCAGGGATCCGACACGACCAGGTCCCGTCGCCAGTGATGGACGCCCTCGTAACGCGCGCAGCGCGCTTTCAGGAGTTCGCCGTGCATGTGGGTGACGCGGCTCATGCCGGCGCGCTCGTGCAGATCGTCGATGTTCTGGGTGACGAGCGTCAGCTCGTCGCCGCGCTCGGCCGTCGCCGCCTCCAGCCGGGCGAGCGCGAAATGGGCGGGATTGGGCTGCGCGTCGAGGACGTTCCGGCGGCGGAAATTGTAGAAGGCGTGAACCTGCTCCGGGTCTTTGGCGAAGGCTTCGGGGGTCGCCAGCTTCAGCGGGTCGAACTGCGACCAGAGGCCCCTTGTCGCGGAAGGCGCCGAGTCCGCTCTCGGCCGAAATGCCCGCGCCCGTGAGAACGAGGATTTTCATTACGGATTCCGGTGTGGCTCTGTCGGGGACGACAACCGGCGCCATTCTCCCTTCCCCGTAAGAACCTCCCGCAGGGGAGAAGGGTGCGTCGCGTTCGTCAGGCCGGCAGCGCCGTTTCGATCAGCTTCGCCCAATAGCTGGCGCCGATCGGAATCGCGGCATCGTCGAAATCGTAGTCCGGATGATGCAATCCCGCGGTTTCTCCGTTGCCGACGAAGATGAAGCAGCCCGGCCTCTCCTCGAGCATGTAGGAAAAATCTTCCGCGCCCATGGTCGGGGGGTAATCCGTATCGACATGATCAGCGCCGACGACTTGCCTCGCGATCTCTGTCGCGAAGGTGGTCTGCGCCTCATGATTGCGGGTGACGGGATACCCGCGGTCGTAATCCAACAGGATCGTAGCTTCGTGCATCGCCGCGGTCGCATCGACAATCGCCCGCATGCGACGCTCGACGAGGTCCTGAATGGCCGGGTTGAACGTGCGAACGGTGCCGCGAAGCAGCGCCTCTTGCGGCAATACGTTGAAGGTTTCGCCGGCCCGAAGCATCGTCGTCGAGACGACGGCGCTCTCCAACGGGTCGACGTTGCGCGCCACAATCCCCTGCAGCGCGATCACGAGCTGGCTCGCGATATAGACGGCGTCGATCGTCGCGTGCGGCATGGCGGCGTGACCGCCGCGCCCGACGATCTTGATCTCGAACCGGTCGGCGGCGGCCATCATTGGGCCGGTTCGAACCCCGAATTCGCCGATCGGCAACCCCGGCTTGTTGTGCATCCCGTAGACTTCCGAAATGTCGAAGCGCTGCATCAGGCCGTCGTCGATCATCGCCTTGCCGCCGCCGCCGCCTTCCTCCGCGGGCTGAAAGATGATGATGGCCGACCCCGAGAAGTTGCGCGTCTCGGCCAGATATTTGGCGGCGCCGAGCAGCATCGCGGTATGGCCGTCATGGCCGCAGGCGTGCATCAAGCCGGGCGTCACCGAAGAATATGGCCGCGAAACGCCCTCGAGGATCGGCAAGGCGTCCATGTCCGCCCGCAGACCGATCGCGCGATTTCCGGGCGAGCGGCCCTTGATGACCCCGACGACGCCGGTCCGGCCGATCCCGGTGACGACTTCGTCGCATCCGAACGCGCGCAGGCGATCGGCGACCACACCCGCGGTGCGGTGCACTTCGTAGAGCAGCTCCGGATGGGCGTGAAAATCGCGCCGCCATTCCGCGACCTCCTCGGCGAAATGGGCGATTCTGTTGTTGACGGGCATGGCGATCTCCTTTGATCGCCTTGTAACGGAAACGGCGCACCCCGACCAGTGCGAGTGCGGCGCCGTCGCGATCACGCGTTGTTGAGAGTGGCGGGCGCCTCTGTAGGCGCGGTCGCCGACCGCGCGGGTTCCGCTTGGTTGGCGGTCGGAAAAAGAAGCGCTCTACGGCCGCCGCGCTCAGCGAGCGCGGCTACAGACCCGCCCATCCCTTCAGCGCCTCCAAGACCTCGTCCGGCCGTTCGATCATCGACATATGCCCCGCCCCGGGCAATACGATCGTCCGGGCATTCTCGATGAGCGCGGCCAGCGAGCGGCCGCTGGCGAGCGGCGTCATCTGGTCGCGTTCGCCCAGAATCAACGTCGTCGCGCAAGCTACGTTCGCCGCCGCCGAGGCTCCCGTCTCATAGGCGTTGCACGCGGCGAGGTCCGCATGGAGAACGCCCGGCGCGGCTTTTTCCAGCAGGCGCTCGGCGCCGCCGAGCATCCAGAGGCCGGGTGCCTTGGCGCCTCCCAGAGAGGCGGGCGCGCCGAGGCCCCACAGGGTCACCATGTCGATGGCGACGTGAGAATTGACCTCGGCCGCGGCGAGCAGATCGGGATGCACGGGCATCTTGGCGGCCGCGCCGAGCAAGGCCATTCTCGCGACCCGGTCGGGATGGCGGCCCGCCGTCTCGAGCGCGACGAGAGCGCCCATGCTGTGTCCGACCAGCGCCGCACGTTGCGCGCCGGCGGCCGCGATCAGCCGCGCGGTCCAGTCCGCCATCGCGCCGATGTCCGCCAATGCGGGTCCTTGCGAACCGCCGTGCCTGGGAAGATCGACCGCGAGCACGCTGAAGCCATGGTGGGCGAACCAACGGCTCTGCAGCGCCCAGACGCTGTGATCCATCCCCGCGCCGTGGAGAAAGACGACGAGCGGCTGGCTCGATTCGCGGGCTCGGGCGCCTGTCGCGGCGAATACGGAGAGACGATCGACTGCGAGCCTCATGACCGCCCCTTTTCGTTCCTCTGTGAGGCGCGCAAGGCCTGGCCGAGATCGGCGATGATGTCCTCGGCTGCCTCCAGCCCCACCGAAAGGCGGACCATGTCCTCGCCGACCCCCGCGGCCGCCAACTGCTCCGCGCTCATCTGCTGATGCGTCGTGCTCGCCGGATGGATGACGAGCGTCTTGGCGTCGCCGACATTGGCCAGATGGCTGGCGAGCTTCAGCGCCTCGATGAACCTGCGCCCCGAGGGCCGTCCGCCCCTGACGCCGAAGCTGACGATCGAACCGGCGCCGCGCGGCAACAGGCGAGCCGCTAATTCGCGGTCGGGATGGGAAGCGAGCGAGGGATGGGTCACCCAGGTCACGGCTTCGTTCGCGCTCAACGCCGTCAGCACGGCCGCCGTGTTCTCGACATGACGCTGCATGCGCAACGAGAGCGTCTCGACGCCAGTCAACAGGCGCGCCGCGTTGTGCGGCGAAAGGCAGGCGCCGAAGTCGCGCAAGCCTTCGGTCCGCGCGCGCATGATGAACGCCGACGGGCCGAAATGTTCGGCGAAGACGAGGCCGTGATAGCCGGCGTAGGGCTCGATCATCGTCGCGTGACGGCCCGAGGCGATCCAATCAAAGCGCCCGCCATCGACGAGGACGCCGCCGATCACGAGCCCGTGGCCGCCCATCCACTTGGTCAGCGAATGCATGACGATGTCGGCGCCCTGCTCGATCGGCCGGCTGAGATAGGGCGTGGCGAAGGTGTTGTCGATCAGCAGCGGAACGCCCGCATCGTGCGCGATGTCAGCGACCGTGGGAATGTCGAGCACCTCCAACCCGGGATTACCGATGGTCTCGCCGATGACGAGCCGGGTCCGCGGTTCGATGGCGGCTTTGAACCCGGCGTGGTCGCGCGGCTTGACCAGCGTCGTGCGAATGCCGAACCGCGGCAGCGTCTGCATCAGGAGATTGATCGAGCCGCCATAGAGCGACGACGATGCGACGACGTGGTCGCCCGCGCTCGCCAGCGTCGCGATGGCCAGATGCAGGGCCGCCATCCCGCTCGCGGCGCAGACCGCTCCGACGCCCCCTTCGAGCGCGGCGACGCGCTCCTCCAACACTGCCGTCGTCGGGTTGGAGATGCGGGTATAGAGATGGCCGGCGCTCTCGAGATTGAAGAGCGCGGCGGCGTGATCGGAGTCTTTGAAGACGTAGGAGGTGGTCTCGTAGATCGGCACGGCGCGCGCGCCGGTGACGGGATCGGGGCGCTGCCCCGCGTGCAGGCTCAACGTATCGAACGCGGGCGGACGGGGAGCGGGCATCAGGGTTCTCTCGCTTGCCGGGAGGAAGCCGCCACTCTCTAGGCGACTCGACGCCGGGAAGGCAAAAGGGGCGGCGGCCCCACCGGCAGAAGGCGCTGGCGGGCGCGGCGTTGTGGCGCTTGAAGCCTGCTGATGCCCGGCGGGGCGGCTATTTTCCGCGATTCAACAATTTCAGATATTTGCGGGCCGCAAAATTTTCCTCCTGCCCGGTGTCGCTCGTGGCCTCGGCCTGCGGGATCTGGGCGCGGGTACGGACATGCCGGGCAGATCACTTATACTAATAATGCACGTTATATATGCAGCATGCAAGTCACGATTTCTTCAAAACCGCGTCCGCCTTCTCGTCGATTTCGCGTTCTTCGGCCTTCGACATCCGGCCCGCCTTGACCGCCTGACTTGCGCGGGCCTTGGCGTTGCGGGCGTGAGCCTTGTCCTCGATCGGATAGGCGCGCTTCTCGGGTTCGGCGAATTTCTTCGCGGGAATCTTCTCGCGATCGCGGGTGGTGAGCTTGGCCATCCGGTTTCCTCCTTTGCCGCCGGCATTGTAGTCAGGATCCAACTGCTTTGGAAGGATCCCCCCCTCCCGGTCCGAGCGCGACAGCTTTGACCTGCGCATGGACGCTGGCGCCTTCGGCGAGCGCCAGCAGGTCCCACGACTTTCGCGTCAAGCGCGAGAGAATGTGGTTGCCCTTGCCGTCGGCGCCGAGCGCAATAACGACAATAAACTCGCCATTGTCGACGGGGTTCGCCGAAACGATTCGCGCCGGCAGAACGTTGAGAATGGAACTCAACCCCGGCGGCTCGCGCGCGAGACTGACGTCGTCGGCGACGACGCGTATGCGGCGATGCTCGCCAATCGTCGCGCGGGACGCCGGCACGATGAAGCGGCCGCCGTCGAAGCCAAGCGTCACGAGGCCATACCGTTCGTCGTAGGATTCGACCACGCCTTCCAGACTGACTGCCGCGTCTCGAGCCCGCGCCAGCGGCAGCGACGGATCGCTTTGCAACTCCGTCAGCGGCCCCGCTGCGACCACATGGCCTTTGACCAACAGCACCATGTGATCGGCGAGGCGTTCGATCTCCGCGAGGTCATGTGTGATGTAGAGGATCGGCAGCGACAGACGGTCGCGCAACCGCTCGAGGAAAGGCAGGATCTCGCTCTTTGTCACTCGGTCGAGCGCGGACAACGGCTCATCCATCAACAAC
>JBAQGU010000683.1:0-3209 GCA_049287975.1 Roseiarcus sp. | reverse complement strand
GCTCTGCTGCGGGCCGGATCGGCAGTTCATGTCATCGCCACCAGCCGCGAGCCGCTGCGCGCGGAGGGGGAGCAGCTCTATCCGGCGCCGCCGCTCGCTGCCCCCGCCGAAGACGCGGAGGACCCGCTGGAATACGGCGCCGTCCGATTGTTCATCGAGCGGGCGCGCGCGACGGAACCGGACCTCGCGCCAGATCGGCGTGGCGCGACGACGATCGCAGCGATCTGCCGGCGCCTCGACGGCATTCCGCTCGCGATCGAAATGGCGGCAGCGCGCGTCGCAGCGCTCGGCGTCGAAGAGCTCGCCGACCGACTCGACGATCGCTTTCACCTGCTGACCGGAGGTTGGCGCACGGCGCTGCCTCGGCATCAGACCTTGCGAGCGACGCTCGATTGGAGCCATGAGCTATTGACGGACACCGAACAGGCGCTCCTCCGCCGCCTCGCGGTCTTCGCCGGCCCGTTCAGCCTCGAGGCCGCCGGCGCCGTCCTGACGAGCAACGAGATCGCCTCGCCGGAAGTCGTCGTCGGCCTTTTCAGCCTGGTTGCGAAGTCGCTCGTCGTGGCTGAGATCGACGCCCCGGTTCCGCGTTACCGCCTGCTGGACACGACCCGCACCTATGCGCTCGAGAAGCTCGTCGAGAGCGGTGAACGGGAACAACTCGCCCGCCGTCACGCCGTATTCTACCAGGATTTGTTCAGTCGAGCCGAAACCGAGTTGGAGGCGCGTCCGACGGCCGAATGGCTCGGCGACTACCGCTGGCGGATCGGCAACTTGCGCGCGGCGCTCGACTGGGCTTTCTCGCCGAACGGGGATGCGGAGATCGGCGCGGCGCTGACGGCCGCCGCCGGGCCTCTGTGGATGCACTTGTCGCTGCTGGAGGAATGCCGCGGCCGCGTCGAACGGGCGCTCGATGGTTTAGGAGCCGGAACCGACAGGGAAGCGCGCCTCGAGATGAAGCTGCGCGCCGCACTCGGCGTGTCTTTGATACATGCGAGCGATGCGAGGCTTCCCGCCATCGGCGCCACTTGGGCGAGGGTTCTGGAGATCGCAGAGAGGCTGGATGACGTCGAGTACCTCTTGCGGTCGCTGTGGGGCTTGTGGTTCTTCAACTGGGCCAGCGGCCGGCATCGCGTTGCATTGACGTTGGCCGGAGATTCTCGGCGCTGGCGGCGAGCCGATCCGACCCGAACGATCGTCTGGTCGGAGAGCGCCTGATCGGCGTCTCGCAGCACTTCCTGGGAGAGCAGCCCAGCGCGCGACGCCATCTCGAGCATATGCTCGCTCACTATGTCGCTCCCGTCCGGCACTCGCATATCATTCGCTTCCAGAGCGACCAGCGGGCCGCGGCGCGCGCCTTCGTGGGCCGGATCCTCTGGGTGCAGGGATTTCCCACGCAGGCCATGGGCGCCGTCGAAAGAGCGGTGGACGACGCCAGCGCGAGCAATCACGTCGTCTCTTTGTGTTTGGTTTTGGCGCACGCGGCGTGCCAGATCGCGATGTGGACCGGCGATCTCGACATGGCGGATCAGTATGTCGAGAGGCTGATCAACCTTTCGACGAGGCATTCGCTGGCGCGCTGGCGGGCCTATGGCCTCAGCCATCAAGGAGTGCTCGCCATCAAGCGCGGCGACATCGCCGGCGGATTGCGGCGGCTGACTTCAGGCCTCGGCGAACTCGGCGACGCCACCTCCTCCTTTCGCTTCTCCATGTACCTATCCGACATGGTGGAAGCCTTGGGTCGGATCGGGCGGGTCGGCCAGGGCCTTTCTGCGCTCGAAGCGGCGATCGAGCAGGCCGAGGAAACCGAAGAACGCTGGAGCATCGCCGAGTTGCTGCGCATCAAGGGCGAGCTGTTGCTGTCTCGAGGCGCGTCCGGCGCCGCGGCGGAGGCCGAGGAACAGTTCCGGCGAGCGCTCGATCTTGCGCGCCGGCAAGGCGCCTTGTCCTGGGAATTACGCGCCGCCACGAGCTTCGCGCGGCTACTACGCGATCAAGGCCGATCCGGCGAGGGGACGGAACTGCCCCAGCCCGTCTACGACCGGTTTACCGAGGGGTTCGACACCGTCGATCTGAAGGCGGTGAAATCGCTCTTGCACGACCTCCACCACTGATCCGCAGTGGGCCCCCGACCTCGAGATCCGTCGTATGTTCTTGCGTTCTTGTGCCGAACGCTCGTTGCGTGGTAAGATCAAACCATGAACCTGACCCTCCGCATCCCGGACGAGCTCGCATCACGTTTCGCTTCGGCGGCCGAGATGGAGCGGCGCACGCTCGAGGCGCTCGCGCTCGACGAGTTTCGGCTCGAGCATTTGACCCGTCTCGAACTGAAGCGGGTTCTTGGCTTCGAGACACGCGGCGCGCTCGACGCGTTCCTGGTTACCCATGGCGTTGTCGGCCGCTACGACGCGAACGCCCTCGATCGTGACCGGGCCGACTTGCAACGCCTTGGCCTTTGAGGCCGAATGAGGCTTGTCGTCGCCGATACAGGCCCGCTTCATTACCTTGTGCTGACGGGCGACATCGCGCTTCTGCCCAATCTGTTCGAAAAAGTTCTGACGCCCGAGCGGGTGCGCGACGAACTCGCGCATGCCGAAGCGCCCGCGGCCGTTCGCGCCTGGATTGACGTGCCGCCGCCTTGGCTCGAAATCCGTTCGGTTGAAGGCGAGTCGAAGCTCGGACGACCTCGCGGCGCTCGACGCTGGCGAACGTGACGCGATCGCGCTGGCTCTGGCGACGAAAGCCGACCTCTTGCTGATGGATGATCATGATGGCGTCACGGCAGCCCGGCGACGCGGTTTCGCCGTCACGGGCACGTTGGGGTTGCTCGATCTCGCGGCGCGCAAGGGCCTTGTCGATCTTGCCGCCGCCTTCACGCGGCTCAAGGCGACGAGTTTCTATTATCGTCAGGGCCTTCTCGACGCGCTGTTGGCGCAACACGAGGCGAGGAAGCCGTGAGGCGACGTAGGGATGAGCCGCAGCCGAACTGTCGAGCTGAAAAAACAGCGTATTTTTGATGCAAAAGTCCGGTGCAAATTGCTGGTGGCTTGCCTGTTCGCTCGACCATTGCCAGAGGGCGCGATCGAGATCGCGCAAGCTGACGCGGTGTTCCCTGGCGCGCTGACCCCATCCCAGCATCGTCGCCCCCGAGCGCAAGCCAGGCAACAAGGTAAAGACGGGCGTGTCACCGTAATCATTGGTCTCGACTG
>JBAQGU010000682.1:0-10083 GCA_049287975.1 Roseiarcus sp. | reverse complement strand
GGGCGGGGCTCTCCGAGACCGCAGATGTATGGCTCCGGAGTTCGCGGAGGCGGCGCCCGCGCCACCCCTGACCCCTCCCAGTAAGGACGGGGAGGGGAAAATAGCACGAGCGCGCGACGTCACGCGACGGCCCTGACCGGCGCGACGGCCGGCTCCTCGTCTCTGGCGGGGCCGAGATCGCCCTCGAATTTAGCCACCGCCGCGGCCGCGAGCGAATTGCCGATCACGTTGGTCGCGCTGCGGCCCATGTCGAGGAACTGATCTATGCCCAGGATCAGCAGCAGGCCCGCATCGGGAATGCCGAACTGCTTGAGCGTCGCCAGAATCACCACGAGCGATGCGCGCGGGACGCCCGCCACGCCCTTCGAGGTGATCATCAGCGTCCCCGCCATCAGCAATTGCTTGCTGATCGGCATGTCGACGCCATAGGCCTGCGCGATGAACATCGAGGCGAAGGTCGTGTAAGCCATCGTGCCGTCGAGGTTGAAGGAATAGCCGAGCGGCAACACGAAGCTGGCGATCCGCCGGGAAACGCCGAACAGCTGGAGCTGTTCGAGAATCTTCGGATAGGAAGCCTCCGAGCTGGCGGTCGAGAAGGCGAGCAGGAACGGCTCGCGCATGCGCCGCACCAGATCGCCCATGCGCGGGCCGAGCACCAGGCGCCCCACGACGATCAGCAGCACCCACAGAATCAAGAGCGTGAGATAGAAGCCGCCGAGGAACTTCGCGAAGTTCAGCAGGATGCCGGGGCCGGATTTGGTGATGACGGAAGCGACCGACGCGCAGACCGCGATCGGCGCCAGCTTCATCACATAGCCGGTGATGTTCAGCATCATGTGCGCAACGGAATCAGCTAGTTCTATCAACGGCTTGCCGCGCTCACCCATCGCCATGATGGCGACGCCGGCGAACACCGAGAACACCACGATCTGCAATATCTCGCCGTCGGCGAGCGACTTGAAGATCGATGTAGGAACCACATGGTCGATGAAATTATCGATGCTGAACGCCTGCGTCGTGAGATTGGCGGCGTTCTTGCCCTCGTCGGCGATCTGGATGCCCATGCCGGGTTGCAGCAGATCGACCATGAAGAGGCCGAGCAGCAACGAGACGATCGAGGCCGAGACGAACCAGCCCATCGTCTTTGCGCCGACGCGCCCGACCGTCGCTGCGTCGCCCATATGGCCGATGCCGACGACGAGGGTGGACAGCACCAGGGGACCGATGATCATCTTGATCAATTTAAGGAAAATCGAGCTGACGAGCGACATGTCCTTGGCGACGTCCACCGCCGTCGCCTTGTCGGGAAGCGAATAATAGCTCATCGTGCCCAGCGCGACGCCGAGCACCAGGCCAACCATCACGTAAATGAAATTTCTGTTCATTGCGGCCCCCTGCCGTCCCTTCGCGCGGCGCAGTCTCGGGATGCCGCCCGCGCCCAGGGATATGGGATCAAGTCGCGTAAATCGAAAAAGGTCAAGGCCTCTGCGATGGCCGAATCGATCTCCCGCTCGGAGCGCTCGACGATCCCCTGCGCGAGCTGGTCTTCGAGTGAGGCGGAACCCCCCGTCACCCCGGTCAATGTCCCGTGCCGGCGAGCGTTTCAGGTCGAAGCAACGCGTCGAGCTGATCCTCGGTGAGCAGTTTCTTTTCCAGCACGAGGTCGTAGACGCTGCGCCCGGTCTCGAGCGCCTCGCGCGCCACCTCGGTGGCGTTGGCGTACCCGATGTACGGATTGAGCGCGGTGACGACGCCGATGGAGCGCTCGACGCCCTTGCGCAGGTGCTCGCGATTCGCGGTTATGCCAACCACGCAGCGATCCGCCAGCGTGCGGCAGCCCGCGCGCAAGTGATTTACGCTCTTGAAAATCGAATGCGCGATGATCGGCTCGAACGCGTTGAGCTGCAATTGGCCGGCCTCGGCGGCGAAGGACACGGTCAGATCGTTGCCGATGACCTCGAAGGCGATTTGATTGACGACTTCCGGGATGACTGGGTTGACCTTGCCCGGCATGATACTGGAACCGGCCTGCATTGGCGGCAAGTTGATTTCACCCAGGCCGACCCGCGGTCCCGACGACAACAGGCGCAGGTCGTTGCAGGTTTTCGACAGCTTGACCGCGACCCGTTTCAACACGCCGGAGAGTTGCACGAAAGCGCCGCAGTCTTGGGTGGCCTCGATCAAATTGGGGGCGGTGACGACGGGAATCCCCGTGATCTCGCGAAGGCGCTGGCAAACAATGCGCGCATAGTCGGGATGCGCGTTGATTCCGGTTCCGATCGCGGTCGCCCCCAGATTGATCTCGCAGATCAAAGGCAATGCTTCCTTTAGACGCATTTCGTCCTCGCCGAGCATGACGGCGTAGGTCGAGAACTCCTGGCCGAGCGTCATTGGCACCGCGTCCTGCAACTGTGTCCGGCCCATCTTGATCACGTCGTCGAATTCCTGCGCCTTGGCTTCGAAGGCGGCGCGCAGATAGGCCATCGCATCGACAAGCTGCAGGATACCGGCATAGGCGGCAAGTTTCAGCGCCGTCGGATAGACGTCATTGGTGCTTTGGCTCATATTGACATGTTCGTTGGGGTGCAAAAACTGATATTGACCCTTGTCGTGTCCCATCAGTTCCAGGGCGCGATTGGCGATCACTTCGTTTGCGTTCATGTTGGTCGAAGTGCCGGCGCCGCCTTGGACGACGTCGACGACAAACTGGTCGAGCAACCGACCCGCGCGCAGCTCGTCGCAAGCGGCGACAATCGCGTCGCGGCGCGCGGCGTCGAGCAAGCCGAGTTCGGCATTGGCGCCCGCCGCCGCCGCCTTGATCGACGCCAGCGCCTCGATCAGGCTGGGATAGATCGAGATCGACACGCCAGTGATCGGGAAGTTCTCTACCGCTCGCAGCGTGTGAACGCCGTAATAGGCCTCCAGGGGGACGTCGCGGTCTCCAAGCAAGTCATGTTCGCGCCGCGTCGCCATTCCTGGCCTCCTTGTGCGTCGGTTCAAACCCTCTCGAAGGGGGTGTTTCGAATAGTACGGCTTCGGCCAGCGCCGCGCGGCGGTCCAGGACTACTACGACACGGGCGCCCAGCGACCATTCGTGAGAATAGTCGCGGCGGCCCCCGAAACGTCGCGTCGCGAGGTCCCCCGCGCGGGGCTCGGCCGGCTCAGTATTTCCAGAACATGTCCTGGATCGCCTTGGTGTCGGTGGTCTTCGTCAGCGCCAATTCCAGCAATATGCGCGCCTTCTGCGGGTTGAGGTTGTCGCTGGCGACCCAGTCGTATTTGTCGTCCGGCTGTTCACCGTTGCGGGCAATGATGCCGGAGCCGACGCGGGAGGAGCGGACGACGATGACCCCGGCCTTGCGGGCGGCATTGAGCGGATCGACCATTTGCTTCGCGACGGAACCGTCGCCGGGACCGGCGTGAACGATGCCTTTGGCGCCGGCCTTGACGAAGGCGTCGAGAGCGATCGAATTTTCATTGTCATAAGCGTAGACGATGTCGACCTGCGGGAGGGAATCGAGACCGGTGACGTCGAACTCGGTGTCCGCGGTGTTGAGGCGGGTCGAGGCGCGATAGAAGTGCGGCTTGTTGTCCTGCATGTAGCCGAGCATGCCGAGGTCCGGTGTGCGGAACGTGTCGGTGGTCGAGGTGTTGGTCTTGGTCACTTCGCGACCGGCGTTGATCTCGTCGTTGAGGCAGACGAGCACGCCCTTGCCGATCGCCTCCTTGCTGCCGGCGATGAGCACCGCGTTGTAGAGGTTGATCGGCCCGTCGGCGCTGATCGCGGTCGACGGGCGCATCGAGCCGACAATCACGACCGGCTTCTTGCTCTTGACGGTGAGGTCGAGGAAATAAGAGGTCTCCTCGATCGTGTCTGTGCCGTGGGTGACGACGATTCCGTCGACGTCGTCCTGCTTCAGCAATTCGTTGATGCGCTTGGACAATTTCAAGAGATGTTCGTTGAGGACGCTTTCGCTGGCGATCTGATATACCTGCTCGCCACGGACATTGCCGGCCTTCTTCAATTCCGGGACGCCATCGACCAGATTGTCGCAAGTTATTTTCGCCGCGGTATAGCCGACCGTCGTGGTTGATGAGGCGCCGGTGCCGGCGATCGTGCCGCCGGTGCAGAGAATCACCACATTCGGCAATTTGGCCGCTGCCGAATCAGCCGGCGCCGCGCTGGACGAATTGGATGAGTCGAGCGCCGCGGCGGGCGCGACGGCGAGCAGCGACGCGGCGAATGTCGCGAGCGCGACGTGCGAGCATATTGTGTTGAATCTCATGTTCCCTCCTGTAGAGCCGCTTCCTTGGCGACTTCTACGTGACCGCGGTCACGTCCGGACGCAAGGTACGACGGAATGCGACAAAGTGCAAAGCTTCCCTGCCAATCGCGGGAAGGCCTGAGATCGGCCGAGGGGCTGGCTCGGCGCATGGCGCGACGGCCTATCAATTGACAAAAATTATAGAATGATCGAAAGGGAGGGCCGGCGCGACCGGCGCCGATCTTGACGCGTCCGTTCGATCATGGCGCGGCGATCGTTCGTCTATTCCTCGACCAACCAGCAGGGCGGTTTTTGGATGGGGTCGCCGTCCGGCTCATACGGCCGCTTGTCGAACGCCCATTACCGCGACACACTCCGACATGACGCGATTTCGTCCCGCGGCCTTGGCCCGATAGAGCGCAGCGTCCGCGTCCTCGAGCCATTTCGCGATTGTCGTCCCTTGGTTCCCGCTCAAGACAGCGAGTCCCACGCTGATGGTCACCCTCTTTTCCGGGCTGCCTTCATGCGGTATGTCGAGCGCTTCCACCGCGCTGCGCAGGCGTTCGGCATTGACGTGACCGCCATCGAGCGACTGATTGGGTAGAATGAGCAGAAACTCCTCGCCGCCGTAGCGGTAAACCTGATCCCCGGCTCGGCAAGCATTCATCATAGCGCGGGCGACGCTCTGCAGGACCTTATCGCCGGCGGGATGCCCGTAGGTATCGTTGAACAGCTTGAAATGATCGACATCGCACATCACCGCGCAATAGCGCTCCCTATACCGCTCGACCCTGCCGGAAACCATCTCGAGGTCCTCGGCGAGCTTGCGCCGGCTCGCGAGCTGGGTGAGCGGATCGATGCGCGCCTGAGCAAATAGTTCTTGATTGAGCAGCTCCAGTTCCGTTTGCTGAGCTGCGAGTCGTTGATGCAGTTCCGTCAGGCGCGTCGCCACGGTGAGTATCGCGGCCAATTCGTCGAAATCGAGCGGCTTGCCGAGATAGTCGTCGGCGCCCACGCTCATGCCGTCGCGAATGCCGGTTTTGTCGCTGAACGAAGTCAAGAAGATGAAATAGGAATATCCGCTGCCGGGAAGGGCTCGGATGCGTCTGCAAAGCTCGAAGCCGTCCATGACAGGCATCGCCCTGTCGCTGATGACGGCATCCACCTCGCCGAGTTGGAACAATCGCCAAGCTTCGGCGCCGTCGTTGGCGGATACGCTCTCGTGACCGAGCTGCCTGACCGCCGCTTCGAGGATCATGCGCGAAGCTTCGTCGTCTTCAGCGATGAGAATGCGCATGGCTCAAGCTGCCTTCGAGATAGCAATCAGCGCGGAGCGCACCCGATCGAACTCCTGGTCTAGCTCGTAGACGCGGGTTGGAGCGGAGTTGATATCGCCGGCCGCGGCATGGGCCTCAACTTCCGCGCATATTGCCGCCATGCCGCGCGCGCCCAAATTACCCGCGGTTCCTTTCATCGTATGAGCCAAGCGACTCACCAGCGCCGCATCCTTGGCGCCAACGGCGTCTCTGAGGCGTTCGAGTCCGATTGGCGTATCCTTTAGAAAAAGTTCCGCGACATTCTTCAAGAGACCCGGCGTCGTCATTTCCAACTTGCGGAGGTTCCCGAGGGCCGTGTGATCCAAGGGTCCGCCGCTCGCCGACGGATCGAGTTCCTCGAGAGGTTGCTGTCGGGGGGTCGAGGTCCACCTTTCCAGCACCGCGCCGAGTTCGTCCGCGTTGATCGGCTTGGTCACATAGTCGTTCATTCCTGCCGCCAAGCTTTTGGCGCGCGCATCGGTCACCGCGTCCGCGGTCAGCGCGATAATGGGAATGTGGGCGCCGTCTTCCTCCCTCGAGCGGATCTTCCGGGTCGCTTCATAGCCGTCCATTTCCGGCATTTGGCAGTCCATCACGATGGCCGAATACTGAATGCGCGTGGTTGCTTCGAGAGCTTCAATGCCATTGGCGACTGCATCCGACGCGTATCCGAGACTGGCGAGCACGCCCACCGCAACCTGCTGGTTCACTGCGTTGTCCTCAGCGACGAGGATGCGCATGCCGTTTCGGCGTTTCAACAGATTGGCGCGCTTGCGCTTGGCGCTCTCCAGGTCGACTTCCACGCACTTGCTCTCCGGGAGCTGAAGAGACATCACCCGCGCCAGGCAATCGAACAACTCGGACTGCCGAGCAGGCTTCGTCAAGCATGCGTCGACTCCAGCCAGCCGACCTGCGACCGCCAATCCATGGTCGCCAATCGAACTCAACAGGATCAGCCGAACGTCTGATATCGCCGGATCGGCCTTGATCCGACGCGTCAGTTCCAAACCGTCCATCTCCGGCATCTGCATATCGAGTATGGCGATATCGTATTTTTCCCCGCGTTCAGCGGCCGCTCGCAAGAGTTCGAGAGCGCGCGCACCGGAATCCGCACTGCCGTTCCTCATCCCCCAGCCGACGATGTGCTCATGCAGGATGGTTCGGTTCACCGAATTGTCGTCGACGGCGAGAACTCGCAGTCCGTCCAGGTGCACCCGCTGTGGAGCGGACGATGCGGCTTCCGCGAACGGCGCTTCGAACCAGAACGTGCTGCCCTCTCCGCGCCGGCTGTCGACGCCGATCTCGCCACCCAGGAGCTTGGCGAGTTTGCAAGAGATCGCGAGGCCGAGCCCGGTTCCGCCATATCTTCTCGTCGTCGAAGAATCCGCTTGGGCGAAGGCTTCGAAGACATTGGAAGATTCCTCGGGAGAGAGGCCAATTCCGGAGTCCGAGACTTCAAATCGAACCGTCAACTTACCTTTGAGGTCGGTGCTGGCCTTCGCACGAATGACGATTTCGCCGCGCTCCGTGAATTTGACCGCGTTGGATGCGAAGTTTATCAGGATTTGCATTGCGCGAAACGGATCGCCCCGAAGCCGCCTCGGAAGGTCGTGCTCGATAAAGCTCGCCAGTTCGAGCCCTTTGGAAGCGGCCCGAACGGCGATCATGCCGGTCACGCTCTCTACGATGTCATAGAGATCGAAATCTACGACCTCGAGCTCCACCTTTCCTGCGTCGATCTTCGAGAAGTCCAAGATGTCGTTGATCACCCCGAGCAGCGTTTCTCCCGATTGGCGGGCGGTTTCAGCATAGCCTCGCTGCTGTTCGGAAAGATCCGTGGTCGTGAGCAGACCGGTCATTCCGATCACGCCATTCAGCGGCGTACGGATCTCGTGGCTCATCGTGGCCAGAAACTGCGCCTTTGCGTCCGCCGCGGCTTCCGCATCCGTCTTGGCTTTGCGAAGCTGACCGAGCACCACGGCCATGGGAAGACCCGACAACACGACGGCCGCGAGGAACAGCTGCAGGACCTGAATGCGTTGAGCGACCCCCTCTCCAGCGGGGACGACCGCGGCGATCGCGCCCTCTCCCCTGGCGGTGAACCAAAGTCCGATAGCGGTCAGCGCAATCGTCCCCGCGCTGGCGCCCAACATCCCGCTTCCCCACGTAGCCAACAGCAAAACCGGGAAGATCAAGAACAATAGTTCGCCGTGATCTTGGCTGAGAACGAGAAAAGCGACCGCGCTCAAAACACTATTGACGGAGAGCGCACTCGACAAAGCGTGACGGGTGAGTTCCGTTTGTCGAAGATCCGGATCGGTCAAGCTCAGAAGGAAGGGCGTCAAGATCAAAAAGCCCAACGTGGAGGCCAAATAACGCGCAATCCAGCCTTGAAGAAAGAGAGAGCCGTCCGCCCAGGCAAGCCATCCCGCGCCGAGGAGAGAACTGACGGCGGGGGCGAGCAAGCAAACAAGGATGATACGTCCCAGCTGCCCTCCGACAAAGAGCGGCGCCTTGACCGCTCCAGAAAGTTGGATCGCGGTCGCCGCCAACAGAATGTCGACCAGATCGCAAAGCGTGAGCGGCAGAACATCAGCGCCCCCAAACAGGAATCTGGCGCCGGCGTCGGCGACAGCGACCCCGATCAAAATGAGCGTCCACGATTGCGGTCGATGCCGAACGAGCGCTGCCAGAGCAATCGCGTTTGCAAACCAAATCGGAGTATTTGCGCCGAAGCTGTAGATCGCAAATGCGGCGAAGGCAAAGAATCCAAGGGAAACCAGGGTCGTCATGAGGAAGTCAGACTTCCGGCGCGGATCGAGGCGCAGCTTCAAATTGTTCACAATGTCACCCTCATTCGCTCGCTCGACTTCTCGAGCGACGCCACCATTGGGTACGCAACGGGGCCTAACCGAGGGTAGCGGGGAATGCTACGAATTTAATCTTCGTTGGATCAAGCCGCTTTAACGTTAACCGGTAAACGCGCGAGCGCCCCCGCGTCCTGCTGGGATTCGACCCGGGGCGCGTAGCGGGCGAAGTGGTGACTGGTTGGAAGTACGGGGACTGCGGCGGAGGAACGGCGCCTGCGCAGCAGTGGTGCTATCGGGTGGCGCGTTGGCGATCGCTCGCCGAGGAGAAACCTTTTGTGGCTCAGCCGGCGGCGCCAACCGCCGTCGCTTCCGCTTGCGCGAGTTCGACGCTTCGGTGGCGTCGAGAAAGACGTCGGGAGCTTTTTCAGGTGCAGCTTCGAGTTAATTGCCGTCGATCAGATTCGTTCAGAAAAAGGGGGCACTCTGCCTTTCTCGTCATGATTCATACGTGCGCGGTCCTATTGCTAGCTGTAACCGTACGAGCCGCTTGCGTTGCTATTGTGGGGGTTGCAGAATTGCCTGACAGCACCGGCGACAAGCCGTCGCACTTCTCTGTGGGCCCGTTTGTCGTCGTTGGGCGGTGTCTATAGAAATACTGGAACATAATTGAGACTATAAAGCCGCTTATCGCCGATTGAACCATCGAAAATACGCCGATAAAAAGACTGATCTGAAATATGCTTATCTTCAAGCTCGGTGAAACGCTTGTTGAAAATATATTAGGAGAATAGGTCGTCGCAATGATCGCTACTGTTGCTTGCGTTGCTGCTTGTAGCAGAGCAAATTTGACAGATAGCAGTTGCTTTGACAGACTCCTGTCTATATATAGACCAATGAAATATCCCAATATGGCTTGATTTAGGCCGTACAAGAATGGAGCATACGTTAATTCATGTCGTATATACAGACTGACGACTATGTTAATCCAAACAGTTGCGAAATAGCAGAATATTCCTATCAATAGATTCTCAGGTCGGTTGTCGGTTATGCCCTTTAATCGCCATGAACGCTTTACCCGGACCGCTAGCCAAATCACAATGGCGTAACCTAACGTAAATAACACCGAAAATCTTATAATGCTAACTCTATCAGGAGCTATTTCTGGATAATTAACGAATAGACTAAATACATATCCAACTATAGAATATATACCGTTAAAAAATAACAACAGGATAAACGTCGATAGCGTAACAATACCCACCGTGCCCCAATCAAGTATGGGAACTTCATCCACTTTTGTAGCAAATCCAATTTTAGCGACTGCTTTATCGATATCTTCATGAGAACGACTCGTTCCAAAAACCGATAACGCCACAACTAAACAGATGATCTCATATAAGGTATCGCATCTTAGTTGTAGCTCTTGTCGACGCGTCAAGAGCTCTGCGACCTCAGCTTTATTTGTATTATTGAAAATATAACTGTCCACGTCGGTGGAGTTGCCTGGAATAATTCGTTCTTGGTCTCTTAGGTAAATAGTAACCTTAGATCTGAGTTCTTGCGCTTGAGTATTGATTGCCGTAAGATCTTGTACTAGTTTGATCTTAAATCCATTGTATTTATCTTCGACCATTGCAGCTTCTAATCGTTCGCGTAAGCACAAGATGTCAATAATCTTCTGCTCTAGTACCC
>JBAQGU010000681.1:0-2233 GCA_049287975.1 Roseiarcus sp. | reverse complement strand
GCGGCGGCCCGGGCCGCCTGGGGGGAGGCGCTAAGAATTATGGCCGACCCCACGATCCGCCTCCTCGTGCTCGACGAACTCAACATCGCGCTGCGCTATGACTATCTGCCGCTGGGCGAAGTGGTCGCGGCGCTCGCCGCGCGGCGTGAGGAACTGCACATCGTCGTCACCGGGCGCAACGCCAAGCCCGAGCTGCTCGCCGCGGCCGATCTCGTCACCGAGATGACGCTGGTGAAGCATCATTTCGCCGCCGGAGTGCGCGCGCAGGAAGGCATCGAGTTTTGAGCGCGCGCGCGCTGATGTTCCAGGGCACGGGCTCGGACGTCGGCAAGTCGCTGGTTGTCGCAGGATTGTGCCGCGCGTTCGCCGCACGCGGGCTCGAGGTCCGCCCGTTCAAGCCGCAGAACATGTCGAACAACGCGGCGGTGACGGCGGACGGCGGCGAAATCGGCCGCGCCCAGGCGTTGCAGGCGCGCGCTTGCCGCCTGACGCCGAGCGTCCACATGAACCCCGTACTGCTGAAGCCACAGAGCGAGACCGGCGCGCAAGTCGTCGTGCGCGGCCGCGTCGTCGGCGCCGCCAAAGCGCGGGAATATCAGGCGATGAAGCCGCGATTGATGGCCGCCGTGCTCGAAAGCTTCGGACGGTTGAAGGCCGAGTCCGACCTGGTGCTCGTCGAGGGCGCCGGCAGTGCGTCCGAGGTCAATCTGCGTAGCGGAGACATCGCCAACATGGGCTTCGCGCGCGCCGCCGATACGCCGGTGATCCTGATCGGCGACATCGATCGCGGCGGCGTCATCGCGCAGATCGTGGGAACGAAGGTCGTGATCGCGCCCGAGGACGCAGCGATGGTCGTCGGCTTCCTCATCAACAAGTTTCGAGGTGATCCAAGTCTTTTCGCCGAAGGGCTTCGGCTCATCGAGGAGCGCACGTCCTGGCCTTCGCTCGGGATGATCCCGCATTTCGCCGCCGCGCAAAAACTGCCCGCCGAGGACGCCATGGCGCTGGAGCGCGTGGGTCCGACACGCCATGGCGGCGTGACGATCGCCGTGCCCCGCCTCGCGCGCATCGCCAATTTCGACGAGTTCGATCCGCTCTCGCTCGAGCCGAACGTCGATCTCGTCATGGTCGCGCCGGGCGAGCCGCTCCCCGTCTGCGATCTCGTCATTCTCCCGGGAAGCAAGGCGACGATCGCCGATCTCGCGTTCTTTCGCGCGCAGGGTTGGGACATCGATCTCTTCGCGCATGTCCGGCGTGGCGGCCGTGTGCTCGGGCTGTGCGGCGGCTATCAGATGCTGGGCCGCCGCATCGCCGATCCCGAAGGCGTCGAAGGCCCCGCCGGCGAAGTCGCGGGGCTCCGCCTGCTCGACGTCGAGACGACGCTGTGGGGCGACAAGGCGCTGGTCGCCGTAGCCGGAACGTGCCTCGCCAATGGCGCCCGCTTCGAAGGCTACGAAATGCACATCGGGCGCACGACAGGCCCAGGAACCGCACGTCCGCTGCTGCGCTACGCCGACGGGCGCCAGGACGGCGCGATCTCGCAGGACGGGCTGGTGATGGGCGCCTACGCCCACGGGCTGTTCGCCGCTGATTCCCAGCGCGCGGCGTGGCTGGCTACGCTCGGCGTCGGCTCGGACCTCGCCTATGATGCGACGGTCGAACGCACGCTCGACGAACTCGCCGCGCATATAGCGGAGCACGTCGATCTCGACAGGCTCATAAAGCTGGCGCGGTATTAGGGTAGGCGGCCTCTCCAAAGTCGTTTGAAACTAGTTACTGGGTTGAAGAGAGTGTTACGCTCTAACTAGCCCTGGTCATCCTCCCGCGCTCGCCCGGCAAAGCGATGGTCGCCAA
Source organism: Roseiarcus sp. (assembly GCA_049287975.1). Taxonomy (GTDB): domain Bacteria; phylum Pseudomonadota; class Alphaproteobacteria; order Rhizobiales; family Beijerinckiaceae; genus Roseiarcus. Next base: position 379 of record JBAQGU010000681.1, on the reverse strand, counting down.
GAAGGTGAAACCGCTCGGTGCGCCGGCGTTCGCCGCGATAGCGGAAAGGTGGTCTTGCAGGTCGGGAGGAAGACGAATTTCAATAATCAAAGGATTGCGATTCAGCCCGGAGAGTCAAGGAAATCAACGTCTTTCCTGCATGCACGACAGGCAGGGGCTCGCCTCTCGCCGTCGCTCGAAGCCAGCGCCTATGGCGCCGACCCTCATCCGGCCCCATAGGGGGCGTTCGAAGAACGCCCGTCTTTTCGTTGGCGCCACCTTGTGTCCCGCAAATAGGAAGGAAGACGGCTCACATCAGTGTCCGGCCATGTGGCGGCCGATCGTGGTGCGGTCGGCGCCGGCGCCGTCGGTGAGATAGGCGACCTTACCCTCCGAGATC
>JBAQGU010000680.1:0-11167 GCA_049287975.1 Roseiarcus sp. | reverse complement strand
TAGTGGCTACATTTTTCGCGCAAAAACTCCATCAACCCATTGATCCGCAATCATAAACTACAGAAAAATGGGATTTGATCGGGGGGAACATCCGTTGTAAAGAAATCGGATTGCTGAGACTGCGACCAATAGCGAACTCGGAGCCACTCCTTTTTCTGGATCAGGTGTAGTTGATAGGATCGGATATCGGAGGGACTCAACTTGTCTGGCGCTTTCCCGAAATATCGCGCCAATTGACTGATTTGATGAAGATACGATCGTTGCGCATCTGGCGAAAGGTTTCTTAATTGCATGTCCTCGGTCATGCGTTGCCGAAGCGGTGTCATTGACGGCTCCTTTGCGGAATGAAGGAAGCGGCAAAGCGCTACTCCATTGTCCCGCAATCGAGGCCGTCAGAAAAGAATGCTGCCTTGGGATCGTCGTCGGCCGCGTCGCACCATCGCGTTGGGCAGAGGCGCATTACCGCGGAGCGGTTTAGTTAGTCCAATAACCTTAATCATATACGAAAGGAGGGAGATGAATGGCGGAGAATGCAGACGCCCGGTGAGGCGCTCGCCGCGGAAACTAGGTTTTCGCAACGGCCCTCATGGCCTCATCTCCGCTTTGCCGAAACGTCGCCGGACCGCTTCATCGGCGCCGGGGCCCGGAACGACGGCGACGTCCTTCGGCTGCAGCGGCTTTCCCTCAGGCGTCGTGACTTTCATTCGCGCGATTTCCGCGCCGCCCTCGTGGTCGAGCACGCGAACCGGCGCGCGCTCCGCGCCGTAGATCCATCGATCGCCCCACTGCATCAGCGCGATGATCGCGGGGAACAGGTCGCGGCCCATCGGCGTCAGGGTGTAGTCCTGCGGATTGCCCCTGCCGACGACGGGTTTCCGTTCCATCACGCCGGCTTCGACCAGCTTGGCCAGGCGATCGCTGAGGACGTTTTTCGCAATACTCAGATTCGCCTCGAAATCGCTGAACCTGCGCGTGCCGAAAAACGCCTCGCGAACGACCAGCAACGTCCACCATTCGCCGACGATCTCCAGGGATCGCGCAACGGAACAAATCTGGGATGGAAATTCCGAGTTTCGCATGGCGGGAGTTTCAACCATTTGGTCTCTTGACGCAACTAAATAATTTTGGTTTCAAGAAGCTACAAAAAAGGGAATTGCCATGTCGCTTTCATCGATCGATCCCAAAGCCGCTACCGGAGTGGTCCCCGTCGACGTCGTCCGCCGATTGAGCGGGCTCGAATTCATCCAGGGCCTCGGCGAGGGGCGATTTCCGCGGCCGCCGATCGCGGCGCTGATGGACTTTCGGCCCGTCGAGGTGGAGCGCGGCCGGGTCGTCTTCGAAGCGACGCCGGGCGAACAGCATTACAACCCGCTCGGCGCCGTGCATGGCGGCTACATCTCTACGCTGCTCGATTCCTGCATGGGCTGCGCGGTCCATACCGAGCTCGGGCCCGGCCAGGGCTATACCTCACTGGAACTCAAAGTGAACTTCGTCCGCAGGGTCTCCGCCGAAATTGGCCCGGTGCGCGCAGAAGGCAAGGTGATCCACGTCGGCGGCCAGGTCGCAACCGCCGAGGGCCGCCTCGTCGATGCGGATGGTCGGTTGCTTGCGCACGGCACCACGACCTGCCTGGTCTTCCGCCTGCCCGACGGGCCAAAATGAAGCTGCGCGACTCCCCTCCCCGTCTCTTCTGGACGCGTCCGCGGCCGTCCTCCGGTATCCAGCCCGCTGGGATACGGTGAGGCTGCGACGTGAGCGGGGGAGCGGTTCGAGCGGCGCGAGGATCGCTGGCCAACAAGGTCGGGGCGTCCTTCCTCGTGTTCGCTGGGATGATACGTCTCGGCAGAGCCCCAAAGCGCGGATCAATTTTGCCCAAATTCCCTGCTCCGGTCCAAAACGCGGAACTAATTCCCTGCACGCGCAAAAAATTCCCTGCTCGATCGCACAGGAAATTCTCTCGCAAACTATTGCATTTGCCGAAATTCCCTGCATTTTTCCCTGCCACCAGAGAATTGGGCACGCCCGGAGATTGTAGAACTGACGCGCATCATGCTCGCGACCGCGCCGTCGCCTCAGACAAAAATCCGGCGCGCCCGCCTAGAGGCTGCGCTTGCTTTGCCGCCCGCGACGGGGAACTTTCCGCTCGGCCGCGGCGACCCTCGATTCTCGCGGCGAGGACTCAGGAGCCGACATGAAGACCCGGGCCGCCGTATGCCGCAAGTTCGGAGCGCCACTCCGCGTCGAAGAGGTCGAGCTCGCCGACCCCGGCCCCGGCGAAGTGCGGGTAAAGATCGCCGCCTGCGCGATCTGCCACAGCGACATCTACTTTCTCGAAGGCGCATGGGGCGGCGAATTGCCCGCGGTCTATGGCCACGAGGCGGCGGGCGTGATCGAAAGCGTCGGCCCTGGTGTCACGCGTCTGAAAGGCGGCGATCCGGTCGTCGCGACGCTGATTCGCTCCTGCGGCTTCTGCCCGGCCTGCTCCGAGGGCGCGCCCGTGTTCTGCGAGGAAGTCTTCCCGCTCGACCGCCGGAGCCCGCTCACCGACCATAGCGGCGCGTCGATCGTCCACGGCATGCGGATCGGCGCCTTCGCCGAGCATGTCGTCGTCGACGCCAGCCAGGTCGCCCTCATCCCGCGGGATATGCCGCTCGACAGCGCGTCGCTGATCGCCTGCGGGGTCATCACCGGGATGGGCGCGGTCGTCAACACCGCCAATGTCGGGGCCGGATCGAGCGTCGTCGTAATCGGCTGCGGCGGCGTCGGGCTGAACAGCATCCAGGGCGCCCGCGTCGCCGGCGCCGCCCCGATCATCGCCGTCGACATCGCGGACGCCAAGCTCGACGCCGCGCGCGCTTTCGGCGCCACGCACTTCATCAATGCGAAGACCGAGGATGTCCCCGCGCGCGTCGGCGAATTCACGGCCGGCCGCAAGGCCGACTATGTCTTCGTGACCGTCGGCGTCGCCGGCGCGACCGAACAGGCGGTCGGACTGATGAAGCGCAACGGCGCGACCGTCCTGGTCGGCATGCCGCCGTCCGGGGTCATGAGCACGATCGATCCGGGCTCGCTGGCCGCCGACGGACAGCGCATCCTCGGCTCGAAGATGGGCTCGGCGCAACTGCCCGTGGATGTGCCGCGAATCGTCGAGCTCTATCGCGAGGGGCGCCTCAAGCTCGACGAGCTGATCTCGGGGCGCTATCCGCTGGAGCGCATCAACGAGGCGGTCGCCTCGTCGCGCTCTGGAGCGGCGCTGCGCAACGTGATCGTGTTCTAGCCGTCATTGCGCGCACAGCGAAGCAACCCAATGGCCGCGTGACGGCCCGCTGGTGGGCTTCGCCGCTGCGCTCCTCGCAATGTCGGGACAGGGGGTCGGCCATGCGGATCGTCGAACTGAAGACCTTCGTCGTTGGAAATCCGCCGCCGACGTTCGGCGGGCGTTATTTCCTGTTTCTGAAGCTGGTCGCCGACAACGGGATCGAGGGGCTGGGCGAAGTCTATGCCGCGAGTTTCGGCCCCAAAGCGATCGTTGCGATGATCGAGGACGTGTTCGAACATCACGTCCTCGGCGCCGACCCTTTCCAGATCGAGACGCTGTGGCGCAACGTCTACGGCCGCGGCTATTCCGGGCGGCCCGACATCTCGCTGATGGGCGTGCTCTCCGGGATCGAGATGGCGATGTGGGACCTCGTCGGCAAAGCGGTCGAGAAACCGGCCTACGCGCTGCTGGGCGGGAAAGTGCACGAGAAGCTGCGCAGCTATACCTATCTCTATCCCGACGGCGGCGCGGACGCCTACGATGACCACCCGGTCTACAGCAACCCGGACGCCGCGGCGGCGCGGGCGCTCGAATATGTCGGCCAGGGCTTCACGGCGGTGAAATTCGATCCCGCCGGCCCCTATTCGACGTTCGATCCGCGCCAGCCTAGCCTCGAGCGGCTGCACCTGAGTCAAGCCTTCTGCCGGGCGATCCGCGCGGCGGTCGGCGACAAATGCGATCTGTTGTTCGGCACGCACGGGCAGTTCACGGCCTCCGGCGCCAAGCGGCTCGCCCAGCGGCTGGAGCCTTACATGCCGCTCTGGTTCGAGGAGCCGACGCCGCCGGAGTGCCCCGAGGAGATGGCGCGCGTCGCGGCGAGCACGACGATCCCGATCGCCACCGGCGAGCGGCTGACGACCAAATACGAATTCGCGCGTGTGCTCGAGACCGGCGCCGCTTCGATCCTGCAAATGAACCTCGGCCGCGTCGGTGGTCTGCTGGAGGCGAAGAAGATCGCCGGGATGGCCGAGGCGCACTACGCGCAGATCGCGCCGCATCTCTATTGCGGCCCCGTCGTCGGCGCCGCCAACATCCAGCTCGCCGCGTGCAGCCCTAACTTCCTGATCCTCGAGAGCATCGAGCGCTGGGACGGCTTTCAGGCCGACCTTCTCCAGAAGCCGATCCGCTGGGAGAACGGCTTCGTCATCCCGCCCGACGGGCCGGGCCTGGGAGTCGAATTGGACGAGGACGTCGCGCGCGCGCATCCGTATGCCGGCAAGGCGCTGCATCTCGTGCCGAGGGCCGGACCGGTAATGGCGCCGGAGTGAGAGCCGCGTCGTTTCGCTACGGTTTCATCGGCCTCGGCAATCTCGGCGGCAAGCTCGCTGCGAGCCTCGCGCGCGACGGCTTCGACCTCGTCGTCCACGACGCCGACCCGAAGTCGGCCGAGCCCCTGTTCGCCGCCGGCGCCCGATGGGCGGCGACCCCCGCGGAGGTCGCGGCGCAAGTCGACGCCGTCGTGACCTGCCTGCCCTCCCCCGCCGTCTCCGAGCGCGTGCTGACCGGCCCCGAGGGCGTGCTCGCGGGCGCGAAGCCGGGCGCGACCTGGATCGAGATGAGCACCATCGATCAGGATACGATCCTGCGCCTCGCCGCCGTCGCCGCGGAGAGAGGCGTCGCAACCCTGGAGACGCCGGTCACCGGCGGCGTGCATCTCGCCGCGACGGGCGAAATCACCGTCATCGTCGGCGGCGACGCCGAGCTCTTCGAGCGCCATCGCGCGGCCTTCGCCGCGATGGGCAGGCGGATTTTTCACGTCGGCCCGATCGGCTCGGCCTCGCTGATCAAGGTGATCACCAACATGCTCGCCTTCGTCCATCTGGTCGCCGCCGGCGAAGCGCTGATGCTCGCCAAGCGCGGCGGCCTCGACCTCGCGCAGGCCTTTCACGTGATTTCAGCGAGTTCGGGGACGAGCTTCGTCCACGAGACGGAATCGCAGCTGATCCTGAACGGCAGCTACAATGTCAATTTCACCATGGACCTCGCCTGCAAGGACCTCGGCTTCGCGATGCAATTCGGCCGCGACTTCGGCGTCCCGCTCGATCTGGCCGCCCTGACCACGCAAACCTTCATCCGCGCCCGCGAAGCCTACGGCGGCGGCGCCTGGTCGACCCAGGTCGTCAAGCTGCTCGAGGACGCGCTGGGCACGGATTTGCGCGCCCCTGGTTTTCCGGCGGAACTCTGAGCGGAATTTTCCGGCTCTGCCAACCAACGGCGCGCCGGTTCCGCGTGGCGCCGCGAGCGTGGCGAACGACGGCCCAGCGTCGGCCGGGGCCGGCTGCCACCTCCAAGCTTTTCTGCAAGCATTTCCAAATCTAGGCTGTTTCTCTCCAGGCCTTTCCAAAGAATCCTTTGGCGGTTTCGTGGGATTTCAAGGGGTTACAAGGATAAAAAACCACAAGAGTCGCTTTCCAAATTTTTTGTCTTCTCCCTGGCTCGAAGAGCCTGTCGTCGCCGCCAAACCCGTCTGCATCGTTGAAGGGACATAAAAGCACGGTAGCAGATGTTTAGATTTTCAGAAAGAGAAATCCACACGACAGATTTCAGAGGGGATTTCCTCGGGGCTCTACGGTCCGCCGTACTTACGCTCGCCAGCCGAACGAACCCTGCTCGGCGGTCAGCCCGCCCGTCCGAATCGATACAACGCCGCCGGATTGTCGACGAGGATGCGGTTGCGGACGGCCTCATCGGGCGCCCAGTCGCCCAAGAGGTCGAACAGGATCGCGTCGTCCGGTTTGGCGTCGGTCTTTTCGGTCGGATGCGGCCAGTCGCTGCCCCAGACCATTCGCTCCGGCGCCGCCTTCACATAGGCCTGCGCGACCTTCGAGACATCGGCGTAGGCAGGCGGCCCCGCCTTGGAATCCTGGTAGGCGCTGGAGAGCTTTACCCAGGTCCGCCCCTTGTCGATCAGCTTTCGCACGAATGCGAAGGCGGGGTGCTCGACGCCCGCCGGCTGCGGAATGCGTGCGAGGTGATCGAACACGATTCGAGAGGGCAACCGCTGGAGGAGGTCCTGGGTTTGCAGGATCTGGTCGCCGAGCATGTGGATCTGCACATGCCAGCCCAAGGCGTCGACGCGCTTCGACAGCGGTTCGAGCATTTCGATCGTCGTCGCGCCGGACTGCACGAGATTGAAGCGGATGCCTGTGATGCCGAGGCCGTCGAGCCGCTTCAGCTCGGCGTCGCTGACGCTGGTATCGACCACGGCGACGCCGCGCGCCGTCGCGCCGAGTTTCGCGATCGCGTCGAGCGTGACGGAATTGTCCGTGCCATAGGTCGACGGCGTGACCACCACGTTGCGCGTCAAGCCCAATCGCTTCTGCAAGAGACGATAGTCGTCGACCGTCGCATCGGGTGGCCGCAGCTTCGCATTGGGCGCGACGGGAAAACGATGGTCATAAATATGCATGTGACAATCGCAAGCGCCCGCCGGCGCCTCCAACTTCGGCGCCTCGCTCCCCGCCGACCAGGGCGCGGACGTCTGCCCCAAGGCCGCCCGCGATCCCCCCGCCATGATGGCCATCGCTCCCATCCCCTTCAGCAAAGCTCGTCGCGCGACCGCATAGCTCATGCTCGTTTCCTCCCGGGGTCCCGCGGCTGACGCGCTCAGCGCCGCGGCGTGAGGGCGAGCATAGCCGGAGCTGGTTGCCGAGGCATCATCTGCTGAGGAATATCGGATTTCTTCGTGGGGCGCCGCAGCGTACTCACTACCACAATGTGATAAGGTCGAGCGAGCGACTCGAAAAGCCCCCGGGAGCTCATCCTTTCCGGCCGGCGGCTCACCCCTTGAAGACGTTCTCCCGATGCCACCGCAGAAATAGCGGATGAGGCGCCTGATCCGCGCGAGGCGGCGCTAGCAGTACCCGTCTGGACTTCGCTGCGACCGCCACCGTTGACGATCTTGAGGCCGGTGAAAGCGCATGTATCGCGATAGGCCGCCTTGATCGCTCCAGAAAACGCAGCTTCGCGGAAAGGGCGTGTTACGACGCGCTCGATAAGAGGCCGCTCAAATTCCGCTGTGGGTTCTGCGAATCCCGTCGACGTTATTTGCGGGGCGTTCTCAGACGGCCCGTGAGCAGAGATGATTGTGACGAAAGCGGAGCGCAAAATGGCGTCGTACTCGTGGTCCGGCAGCTGGCGGACCGCGCGGCCAAAAGCCCCCTTGTTCGTGTCGCCATCACCGCGTCGAAGGGCGGACTCGTGATAGTGGCCGCCTTCCGCGAACGGCGCCGGCCTGGGGAAATCGAGGTAAGAATCGATTAATGCGTAGAAATGATCAGGCCGGCTGTTGTCGTCTATGATTTCCGAGATGCAAGCCGTCGCGAAATAAGATTGCCGTCCGCCCCTGCTCGACAGAAGGCCCGAAGAGCGTCTCGGCTCGTAGTAAATGATCCAGTCGCGCCTGGCCGCCTCGACCGCTCGCAGATAGGTTCGCGGGAAGTGATACCGTTGTTCCGGCAAATCGTCGTAGGTCGGATCGATCTTCGTGGTGAGGATAGCTTTCGCCATTTACCGTCCACTGAGCGCCTTCACGCCGCGGCGCCGTCGCGCGGCTTTGCCAGGGGTTCGAACGTAAGGCGGAAGCCGAGGGCTTCGGCCACTTTGGCGACGGTTGCGAGTTCTGGATTTCCCTCGCCGCTCAGCGCCTTGTAGAGCGCGGGGCGCGTAATGCCAGTCTTGGCCGCGATTTCGGTCATGCCGCGCGCGCGAGCGATGGCGCCGAGCGCCCGCGCAATCTCCGCCGGACTTCCGTCCTCGCAGGTGAGACGCAAATAGTCAGCCATCGCGGCTTCGTCGTCGAGAAACTCGGCGGGGTCGTAAGGCAGCGTCTTCAAGCTTCGTCCTCCTCGTCCGTCCAGTTCGCCGCGAGCTCCATCGCTTCCGCGATGTCCTTCGACTGTGTGCTCTTGTCGCCGCCGCACAAAAGTACGATCAGTAGCGCCCCGCGCCGCATGTAATACACTCGGTATCCCGGGCCATGATCGATTCGCAATTCGCTGACGCCTTTGCCCAAGAACTTCGTGTCGCCGGGGTTCCCCGACGCCAACGGGTCGATCCGGCGCGCGATGGCGGCCTTCGCCCGGCTATCGCGCAGACCGTCCCGCCACTCCCGAAAAGCGTACGTCAGGCGAACTTCTATCATGCGATAATGTAATCTATGGGAGACAGTTTGGCAAGATTCCGACCCGACGGAGTTCAGGACCACTGCGCCTTCGCCTGGAAGTGAGCGCAAACGCGTCCGTCAGCCCGCTCACGGGCCCGGTCCGCGCGGGAAATCGAGCAGCGCCCCGACGTGGCCGAGTTTTTGCGCGGGGTCCGATCGCCACGGGCAAATCCTTGCGCGGCCTTACATGCGTTGCGCATGCGACTATCTTATTCGCATGTCGAGCATGATTCAAATTCGCAACGTCCCGGACGACCTGCATCGGAGGATGAAGGCGCGCGCAGCGTTGGAGGGTAAGTCGTTGTCCGAGTATCTTCTGGCTGAGCTTCGGCGCATCGCGGAGCTCCCGATACCAAGAGGAATGGCGCGCGCGCCTCGCGACACGCGAGCCGGTTTCGCCGACGCCCGACGCCGCTGACGCGGTTCGCGCCGAACGCGACAGTAGATGATCGTACTCGACGCGTCCGCGCTGATCGAAGTTCTCCTCCGCACGAGGATCGGCGCCGCGATCGAGCGTCGCATGTTCGCACCGGGCGAAACGCTCCACGCCCCGCACCTGATCGATATCGAGACCACTCAGGTTCTGCGTCGCCATGTGGCGAAAGGCGCCATCGACGCGAAACGAGGACGCGAGGCTATCCAGGACGTCGCCACGTTGACGCTTCGCCGTTATGGCCACGAGAGTCTGCTGCCCCGCGTCTGGGAAATGAGGGACAATCTGACCGCCTACGACGCGGTGTACATCGCGCTTGCGCAGGCGCTGGACGCTCCCCTTCTCACTTGCGACCGCCGCCTTGCCGCCGCGGCGGGCCATCGCGCGCGGATCGAGGCTATGTGAGGGCTCCTCTCGCCGTTGTTCACGGCGAGGGGCCGCCCCACCCCTAGCCCCTCCCCGCAAGAGGCGGGGAGGGGAATTCGGAGGCCCGGCCGTGCCGGGGCGCTGGACCCCGGTTCATGGCCGGATTCAAATAATTCGCAATTGGCCGGCACGGAGAATTGATTTTGCAGTCGGGTTCTGATTTCTGGCCGAACGATCGGGCGTGACGGCGCGGGGAAGGGGGACCCCGATATTGCAACGTTTTGAGAGATTCATTTGGGCGACAGTTGCCTGTATTGCGATGACTTGGGCCATTGGCTATTTCCTCTACCCGTATCTCGTTGAGGACGGCGATTCTGATTTAGCTGACTTCGTGATGGTCCCCGTGGCCTTGGTAATTTTGGTCCTCTGCCTCGCGTTGGCTCGCCTTTCGAGAAGGACACGGCGCGCGCCGCCGGCGCTGGAAGCCGTCATCGCAAGGGGCCATCTGTACAGGGCGCTTTCGGAGCGGGCGCTCCAGAAGCAACAGTCGCGTCGGCAACAAGATGAGGAAGCCCGCAAGCGCGCTGTCGAGCAGTTCGCACGCCGAAGGCAGAAAGACGCCGACGAACGGCGATGGCGGGAACGGGCTTGGCGAGAGCCAGACCGCAGGGAGGCGCGCGAGACCATTCGCGACGAGAGCATGAGCGTCGCCAGAGCGTTGGAGGTTCTCGGTCTGAAGGCGGGAGCGACCGAACAGGAAATTCGCGCGGCCTACATCAATCTGATCAAGCGAGTGCACGCCGATCAGGGCGGATCGGACTACCTTACGAAACAAGTCAATGCGGCGCGCGACGCCTTGCGTGGTCATGGGAGGAAATGAGGCGCAACTCACATCGTCATTGCGAGCGCAGCGAGGGGCCGCGTGACGCGGCCCCCGGGTTGCTTCGTCGCTTCGCTCCTCGCGATGACGATCCAGTTCGATCGGGCGCCGCTCCAACCCCAGGATCGAGAGCATCGACCGGGACGTAGATTATGCTGGCCAGTCCGCCGCGCGATCGGCCGATCGATTGCTCGCCGTTTTTTCGCGCGCCAGCACTGTGCTGGTGAGCGCGCACGACAGTGGCGCCGATCATCATGTATTCGTTGTCGTGATCGCTCGCCAACAGCTTGAATATTGCGCGTGAAAACCCCGCTCTTCGCCCATCGAGCCAAAGCGCTGGTTGGCGCGAGCTTGCTGCCGCTCTTGCCGATTGCGGTCTCGCGGTTGTCGCAACGGGCAATCCGGACGAGGCCGAGCGCAGCTATCTCGATGATCTCTGGAACGGGATGGATCGGTCCGACGGCTCGACGGTCGAAGCTGGCCCGAGGTCGCAGCGCTGCTATCGGCCGCCGGCGTCTTTGTTGGACCAGACACGTCCGTCACGCATCTTGCCGCGGCGAAGGGTTGTGCGACTGTTGCGCTCTACGGGCCGACTGACCCGCGGGTATGGGGACCTTGGCCGATCGGCGGGCTCGATGTGCCGTGGGATGCCGCGGGCGCCCTCCAGCGGCGAGGCAATGTCTGGCTCGTGCAAAATCCCTTGCCTTGCACTCCGTGTCGGAATGAAGGTTGCGAGCGGCGGCTCGACAGTTACAGGCGCTGCCTCTACGAACTCTCTGTGCGGCGGGTGCTCTCGGCGGTCGACCAGGCGCTCTCCGTCGCTGTGCCGCTCAGCACATAACGAGAAGCAAACTGGTAAGGTCCTGCTTTCCATACCGTTTTCCGTCATGGCCGGGCTCGTATGGGGGCTTTTTTGTCAATAGGGCACGGCGCTTTTTTTCGGCCCGTTCCCGGGCCTCGATCTCTTGGGCAGCGCCGAGATGTCGGTGAGCGGAGCCTTGTCAA
>JBAQGU010000679.1:0-2797 GCA_049287975.1 Roseiarcus sp. | reverse complement strand
GCGCGTCGATCACCGGCGCGAGCAAAGGCGCATATTCGCCGGCGTCGAGCCCCACCGAGCCGAGCGCCGCTTCCAGTTCGGCATATTGCCTTTCCCCGCGGACGTCGGCGCCGCCGAAGCGGGCGCGGCCCCATTCCGCGACGGGATGCAGCTTCAGCACATGGCCGCCGAGCGAGGTCACTGCGGCCGAGGAGGCGTCGAGGTAACTCCCCACCAGATTGCGCCAGTCCTCGGGATCGAGCCTCGTCGCGAGACTCGTCGAGCCGACGAGGTCGCAAAACATCACCGTGATCGGACGGCGCTCGGCGACATCTCGTGACGATGCCGTAGGCGAGGGGATCGTTGGCTTCGCCAGAGCCGCTGCCGCGCCGAGGTTTGCAATCGCCTTGAGCAGGCGCTTGCGGTGACCGAGTGGTACGCCAATCTTTTCGAGGTCGGCTTCCGTCAGTTCAGGCAGAACTTCAGCGTCGATTTCATTTTCGCGGAACAGCGCCTCGTGCTGGCCGAGACCGAGGCTTCGCAGCCAATCCCCGACGTCCATGATCGATCCCCGATCGGTTGCCGCCGATCATGGTCCCTGTGAAACTCCGAGTCCAGAACATAGATTTTTGAATGACGGCTATGGTCGAAGCCGGCCGTCGGCGGCGCGGGAACGAAGCGTGTGATTTTAGTCCACAGGCTCGCTAGCTAGGAAGCGCCGGAAAATAACCGAGTCGATCGGAAGTTGAGCCTCGGGGTCGGAACCCCTTCTCCGCTCGCTGCCCGTCGCGCTAGCCGGCATCCTCTCCGTCGCTCGCGCAGGATGGATGAGGCGCTGCTTCATACGATTTCCAAATCCCATTCGTGGCCGGTTTGCACGACGCCGCCTGTGGCGCGTTTCCTCTCTACACAAAAAAGACGACATTTTCTTTCGGAAAGCCGAAACGCCTGTTAGCGTGCAAAGAAGTCGCTCTACAGCCTGCCGACTTGATTGGGCGGCCCCGACGGCTTTTTGAGCCCAGTTTGGAGGCATTGGAACCACAGAAATTTGGAAATGTTTGGCATTGGAGCCGAAGAAATTTGGAGGTTTGCAGGCGGCGGGGGATCGGAGACTCGCCGATCGGCGGCGCAGGCTCGATCGATGTCGAAGCCCGACGGGGGCGCAAGGCCGCCGTTCGTTGGCGGAACTGCGAATCTCGACTGAGCGCGAGCTGTGTTCCCCTTTTTAATTTTCGCACGGCCGTTTTCCAAAACGACCGTCGGAAGTGGGGCGCTTCTACGGAAACCGGGAACAAAAGCAGTCGCAACATGTTGTGTCGCCGCGAGGTCGCACCTTCATCTTCGTGCGATGTCGGCAGACCGGCGATTGGGTTCGAGGGAGGGGGACCAAACAACGCCGAAGGAAAGAGGGTGATGCGATGGGTACACGGATTGGCTGTCAGCTGTTGCGTTCATTTCAGACCACGATTCTGACCCTCGGGGGCTTGCTCGCCGTGGCGGGCGTCGCGTCCGCACATGACCAATGGGCGAACGGCGACCCGGTTCCGGGCTGGGTCAAACGAGCGTGTTGTGGACCCGACGACGTTCACCATTTGAGGCCGGACCAGGTTCAAGCGACGCCGGGCGGCTGGCGCGTCGATGGTTACCCCGAACTGATCCCGATCGGCGACGAACAGCCATCTCCTGACGGCGAATACTGGATTTTCTATCGGACCCTTCCGAACGGGGACAAGACGAGAGTCTACTGCTTCTTCACGCCGTTCCAGGGAACGTGAGAGGCCGATGCCGGGATATGACCGGCTCACGCCGCCGCCGCATCGTAGTCGCCCGGAAATGGCGCCGCAACGTCTTGAAAAGATTGAATCCGCGCCCGGAATTGGTATGGTCTCGGAAGCCTCGAACCCACTAAATCTGGTACACGGCGCGCGGTTGACCGTGCGTGCCTCCGGTTGACGAGCCGCAACAATCGCGCAGTTGCAAAGTTGCAATTGGACAATTGGACAGAAAAAGGCGCCCAACGCTTTGAAATTGCGAGATGCAGAATTGAAATCGGCGCCTTGTTCCGGATGGGCCAAAATCGACCCGGTCGCAAGAGCCAAGCGGCGCACGAACGTGCTAGATTGCATCCTCGCCTGCCCAGGCCGATATTTCCAGAAAGGCGTCGCACATGCCGGGAATGCTCACGCTCGCCGAGCTCGACGAAGCCATAGCCGAGGTGCGCGCCAACTTGCGCGATCTCGTCGAACAGGAGACCGCCCGCTCCGGCGCAGAGGACGAGAACCGCGGCGACGACCTGATCGCGGCGCAGGAAGACAAACTCGCGCGCCTGCTAGAGCAGCGCGAGGCGCTCCTGGGTTGAACAACTACTCCGCCGCCGCGCGCAGCGCGAGGCAGCGAGCGAGCTGCGCGCGTAACGGCGCCGGCTTCAGCGGCTTGTTGAGCAGCGCGACCTCGGCCGCGACCGCCGCGCGCCGCACCTCTAGGCTGCGGTCGGCGGTGGCGAGAATCGCCGGCGTGAGATAGCCGAGGCGTTCGCGTAGCGCGGCGATCGCGGCGAGGCCGTCGCCCTCGTCCAGATGGTAGTCGGCGATGATCACGTCGGGCCTGACGGCGAGGCTCGCCAGCGCGCCCGCGAGGCCATTGGTGGTCGCGACGCGGCAGCCCCATTTTTGCAGCAGCGTCCGCATGCCGTCGAGCACGCGCGGCTCGTTGTCGATCGCGAGCACTTTTAGGCCCTGGAGCGGCTCGTTGTTCAATATCGGCTCGCCGCCGCTCGGCTCGGCCGCGAGCGCCGGACCCCGCGCGCCGAGCGGCGCCT
>JBAQGU010000678.1:0-2502 GCA_049287975.1 Roseiarcus sp. | reverse complement strand
GCAGTTTCAGCAGTGCGGCTACTCACCCGCGCCCCTCACCCGACCTCTCCCCGCAAAGAGGCGGGAAGAGGGAATCTCCACAATTGTCAACGACGCGCCGAACTAGTGACGAAATGAGCGTCGAATTGAGCATCACGCGCCATGGCGACGTGATCGTCACTCCTGCGCGGCCCTCGATGAAGGATCTCGTCGCCGACTTGCGCGCGATGCCGAAGCCGTCGAGCATCGAGGTCCGTGAACCGATCGAACTACCCGACCGCGAGTCGAACTGGCAGCGGATTTCGTGGGGGTGGAGGTCTCACGATCGAAAATTGGGTGGTTGCAATATAACGGTCGTGGAAGGATGCGATAGATCATTGTTTGGGCTCGCGAACCTACCTGGAGCAAGGTCATGAAGGTTCGGTCTAGCGTGGTCTATCCGTTTGTTTCGATGTTGGCGTTCCTAACCCTTTTTACGGAGCCCGCCCACGCCGATCGGATGGCGTTGTGGAAAATCGTAAGCCTGGAATGCGTCCCCCAGTTCGAAAAGGGCGAGACGCTTATTCCTCCGTGCGAGCACGTCGATATCGCAGGCGGCAAAGATCGCGGCTACGTGGATTTCAAAGACCAGCGCGGCGTCGCGCAGATGCTGACGATTCCGATCCGCCGAGTGACAGGCATCGAGGACCCGGCGCTGCTGGAGCCCGACGCGCCCAATTACTTCGCGGGCGCCTGGGGCGCGCGTGCGTACGTGGAAGGGCATTTGCATCGGTCGTTGCCGCGCGAGGCGGTTGCGATCTCGGTCAATTCCATGGTCCGTCGCAGCCAGGACCAGTTGCACTTCCACGTCGATTGCGTCGACAATGAGGTCGCGACGACGCTTGCTGAATACAAAGACCGGCTCGACTCTCAATGGCGTCCAATGAGCGTAGCGCTCGAGGGCCGCCACTATTGGGCGCGGCGTCTCGATTCGCCTGACCTCTCCGATATCTCGCCCTTTCGGTTGCTCGCCGGTGGCGTGGACGGCGCCAAAGATCGCATGGGCCTGTGGACTCTTGTCGCCATCGGAGCGACTTTCGCCGACGGCCAACCTGGTTTTATATTGCTGGCCGACGATGCTGAGACGGGCGGAGGTCACGGTCAAGACTTACAAGACAAAGAATGCGCAATTGCGACGGTTAAATAACTATCCTGGCGCTGTCATTTGTGTGAAGGCAAATCATGCACTACTCACAGAGTCCGCAATCGGCTCCTCAGGCGACGCCCAATAACTATTGAATCGTTTGGACCAGCAATGCGCTTGCCGTCATTGCGAGGAGCGCTAACACGGCCGAGGGCAGGTGCGTAATTAACGATAACTAAACGCTATTCTATTGATTTTCCTAGGTGACTTCGTACTGAAAAGGAGAGGTGATGAAGCCTATTCGTCCTCCGAAAGAATTGCCGATATTTCTTCCCAAAAATCGGATTGTCGGTTAAATTGAAAATTCTCTTTATCTGGATCGCTGCTCCCGCAATGAACGCATCGTCTACAAAACCGCACCGTAAAATCAGGCGAACCACCGGACGCGCTCGAAGCCATGCGGCGCGCTGCATGGAATGCGGTCCCGCAGCGTCCAAAATGCGGCCGAAAAGGGCGGCCGGAGGTGAAAAATTTGGAAAGCATCAAAGGGACGTTTGGAAGCCTTGTAACCCCTTGAAATCCCACAAAACCGCCAAAGCTTTGTTTGGAAAAGTTTGGAGCCAAACACGCGATTTTTGGAGAAGCTTGGAAAAAGGCTTGGAGGGCGCCTTTATTCCGCCGCGTCGCTCCTTCCCGCCATACGCCGGGCATGAGGGGCGGCGGACCTGATTCTGGCGGCGCCCGAGTGAGTTCGCCGCCGCCGCGCCGCCGCGCGCCGCTCACTGGAGGGTCGCGACGATCTGCCGGATCTCGGCCGGGGTATGCTCGCCGGCGAGCGGCGTTCCCGGCACTAGATACTTGCCCATCGCCAGCCCGCCGACGAGCACCGGCTCGAAGCCGATTTCCTTGATGAGCCGGGTCGCCAGCGCGACCGCCTTGGGGTCATCGCCGGCGATCGGCACGCCGACCGGCTCGCCCGGTCGATGCGCGTCCTGCGCAAGCCGGGCGTAGTTGATCGCGTTGAAGCCGCGCACGAGATGCGCGCCGGGTAGCATCTTGGCGGTGGCGAGGCCGGCCCCCCCCTGCTCCGCGACCCTGCTCACGATCGCCTCGCCGTCGCGTCGCGCGATCGGGTTCGAGACGTCGATGACGAGTTGCTTGGCGGCGAGCGCGTTGCCGTAATCCTTGCCGATCTGCTCGACCGCGGTATAGGGCACTACAAGCAGGACGACGTCGCCGAACCCGACCGCCTGCTCGACCGTACCCGCCTGCGCCGTCGGGCCGGCGCTGGCGACGAGCTCCTTGAGCTGCTCGGGATGCTGCGAGGAGAACATCACGGGGTGCCCCTGCTTGGCAAAGAGCGTGCCGAGCGCCCCGCCCTCGCGGCCGGCGCCGATGGT
>JBAQGU010000677.1:0-9660 GCA_049287975.1 Roseiarcus sp. | reverse complement strand
AATCCGCCCGTCGCCGCGCCGGTGGCCGCGAGCAGCGCCGCGCCGGGCGTCGACCAGGCCCCCGAGATCGGCATGCGAAACCAAAGGCTCAGCACGATGCCCGCAATTCCCATCGCGATCGAAAGCGCCATCAAGCCCGACGCCGCCTGCGCATCGCTCGCCCCTACTGCCGTCAGGCCCTTTAGGACGACCGCGAAGGAACTGGCGAAGCCGACGAAAGCGGTCGCGACGCCGGCCGCGATGGGCGCAAGAAGCGAGGACTTGGACATGCGGTGGGCCGGGTGTTCGGGGGGAAGCGGGAATCGGTCGGACGCGAGCTTAGCGCGGCCGCGCGGCCGAGGCGAAACCAACCTCGCGTTGGCTAAGTCCTCCCTCTGCCAACCTCCGCGGCCGACCGCGAGCTGGCGAACCTGACCCGGCGCAGCACTGTCGGGGAAGGATCGAGCAAAGAGTCAAGGCGGGCGGGGGACGATAGGGCTCGCTTTCGCGCGCAACGGCTCCCGGTAGCCACAACTTGCCAAACCCCGCTCCCGACTTCCCAGCTCGGCGGTAACTTTCGCCCCGGTTCCAAATCGACGGCGCCTCGTCGCCGCCCAAGACTTGAAACGCGCTTCTCGTCATCGCGACCGCAGCGAAGCGATCCAGCGCTCCACAGACCTGCACCGCGTCTGCGGTGGACTCCTGGACCGCCCAACCTATATTGCGCGCGACGTCGGCCGAGGGGGGCCGGGGATTCGGACTTCGTCGCGCGAGGCCACGTCGACCGGCGGACTCAGGGGGGAGCTAGCGTGACGAACGTGGTGATATCGCTCGCGACCGGGATTTTGACATTCGGTTTCGGATATCTCGGCATGCAACTGCAGAAGCTGCTGCCGGAAGATCACATGACTTCGGGGTCGCGAGAGATGATCGGCGCGGTAATGGGTCTCATCACGCTGTTACTGGCGCTGGTGCTGGGAACGCTGGTCGGCTCCGCCTATGGTTTTTACGCTGTCCAGAAATCCAATGTCGAGACGCTCGGCGCGCGCTCGATCCAACTCGACATGGCGCTCGAACAATATGGTCCGGAAGCGGCGCCGATACGCCAGGGGCTCCAAGCAGGGATCAAGGGCGCCTACAATGCGGTCTGGAACGCGGGCACGGCTTCGAAACCTCCCGAACTCGAGGCGTATTTGCCCGAGCTGAAATCGCTGAACGCGAGCATAGCCTCGCTCAGTCCGAAGACGCCGATGCAAACCGCCCTATTGCCGACGATCGGCGTCAATGCAGGGATCATCGAGCAGACGCGATTGCTGATGTCGCTGCAATTGGCGAGCTCCGTGTCATGGCCGCTGCTCGAAATCGTCGTCTCTTGGGCGATGCTGCTGTTCTGCGGGTTCGGGATACTCTCGCGTCTCAACGCCACGAGCGTGGTGGCGGTGCTGGTGGGCGCGTTCGCGGTCGCCAGCGCGATCTTCCTGATCCTCGAACTCAACGAGCCTTTCCGCGGCCTGTTCCGCATTCCCGGCGCCTCGGTCGAACAAACCATCAAAGCGATCGGGAACTAAGCGGCGGCCGCGAGCGCCCGCCACCAACCTTCCTCCCAATTCCAATTCGCCGCGGGCGAGGGCGAGGGCAACAACCAGATGCGCGTAACGCCGATCGTCTCCGGCTGCTCGCCGAATGCCGCGTCACGTCCGAGATATCGCCGGCCTGCGGTCAGGCTGGTGAAGGCGAGAATGTTCGGGCGCGCCGCGGCGATCTTTGCCGCCATCGTCCGGCAAGGCTCGCGCCCGAGCGCGCCAAGCGGCAATTGTTTGTCCATGCCGCTGACGCCCTTGGCGATGTCAGTCAGTCCAATGCCCCAACGCGGCGCCATCGCGAAGTCGGGGGGATCGAGACGATAGGGCGTCAACCCGACGGCCTCGAGCGTGCGCCAGAACTTGTTCTGCGGATGCGCGTAGTAACAGCCTCGGGCGGCCGAGACGTTTCCTGCCGCGGTGCCGCAGAAGACGATGCGCAGGCCCGGCGCCAGAACGTCGGGGAGGATGAACTGGACTCGTTCGCCCGCTGGTTTCGAGTTCGGCAGCCATTTTACATCATCGTTCACGGGTATTCTCATTTGCGGCTGCCGACACGGATCCTCGATCATCGACGACGGGGGAGAAATCAGGCTTCGGCCTTCTCGGGTTCTCCTGTTCGAGAATCTTGGCTTTGACAACCGAATCTTCTCAGCCCGAGGTCCACCCCGGCGCACGAGCCGAAAGCCGAATCGATTGTGTTTCCGCGGCGAAACCCACCCCCGTCCACGGGAAACTCGTCCCGATTGTCTGTTTTGCTAATACCTTGTTTCTTCTATCATTCAGCCGTTGGCGGAACCGCCGGGCAACAGCCGAGCGACCAGCTGTTGCGCGCGCGCCAGAGCCGTGATTTAATGATGTTAATTTTTATAAAAGAATCGCCGGGCGAACTCGCGCTCGGGGCAGTTTGGCGGCGATGCGTCATCGATGGGTTGGCCAAGGGGGCGGCGTGACGACTGGAACTGGCAGGGGCGCATTTGACGTCCATCCTCCTCGAGGGGGATGGGGTCTTCTGTGACGACAAAAGCCGCGTCTTGCCGTCCCGCCCCTCCGGATTGGACGCATTTCGCTGTGCGCTTTGGCGATTCGACGTCGCCGGCGTCCTCCCGAAACCACGATCCGAGCTCCGGCAAGGCCTCCCTCCGGCGCAGTTCGCGGTTTTTCGGCGCAGCGGTCGCCCTAGTGGCGGTCGCGGCAGCGACCGAACCCCGCGCAATTGTTATCTGTTCGGCGGCTTCGACGGCCAGCCGGTCGCTCACGACATCACCCTGGACGGCAATACGTTCGAGAGCGGCCCCAGCGTCCCGCGCAATTGGCTCGTCGGCGAGTTGGAATTGGGCGCAGCCTTTATGTTCAACAACTGGCGTGTGTCCTATACCCGTATTCGAGACCCAGACATTCCGTGGAGAACAAGGTGGACTGCATCAATTTGGGTCATTGGCTCTATCGGCGCGTTTCTAAAGAATTTAGGATATGGTGACACCAGGGATGACGCGGGTCCGCGACGAGCTTCCGACAGCGATAGACGATCCGCCGGAGTTCGCGTTCGTCCGGGACGAATTAAAGGGCTTCAAAAGCAAGCCCGCGGGGGCGCAACGCCTCGACCTAGCTATAGTTGCACGAGTGGGTAGGGGGTTTTATTGATCGTCATCACGGGGCTGAGAGCAGAAGCCAGGATCGCCTCGGCTCCTGGCGTGAGCGTGTTCGCATGCAATGGAAATGTCGGGCGCCGGGCGCATGCCATCAAGAGAGCGGTTTCCGACGGCGCGCCGGCAATACTCAGCTTTGGCATTGCCGGCGGCCTGAGTTCGCATTTGATGGCGGGAGATTGGGTCGTCGCGACAGGCGTGATGTCGGGCGGTCGGCGCATAGAAACCGATATCGAATGGTCGAGCCGGGTGGCGGAGCGCCTCTCCGGCGCCGAACTGGGCGACATCGTGACCGTGGCAGGTCCCGTGCTTCACCCCGGCCATAAGCGTCGTCTCCACGTGGAAACCGGCGCCTCGGCTGTGGACATGGAATCGTTTCAGGCCGCCGTTCTCGCCGATGAACTCGGCGTGCCTTTCGTCGCGGTGCGGGTCATCGCGGACCCCGCCAATCGAAAATTACCCCCCGCCGCGAAGCTCGGTCTCAAAGCGGACGGTTCGGTTGCACTCGGCGCCGTGATGCGATCGTTGATTTGGAGCCCCTCGCAAATTCCCTCGTTGGTGTCTGTCACGAGTGACGCTTTGATCGCCTTCAGAGCGCTCCTGCGGGGCCGCGACAAGCTCGGCCCTCATTTCGCATCGCTGTTGTGCCCAACCGTCGCGGAGGGCAATCTCTCGAACGCTGCGCGGCGTGCCGAGCCGATCCTGGCCTAGCCGATCCGCGCCGCAGATCGCGCGCCTTCAACGAGCGTCTTGCCGAGCGCCCAGAGGGGCCCGGGCACCTTGTGGCTCTCCGCGATCACGGCGTCGAAGGCATTCTCGATCCATTCGCAGTCGTTGGAATCGATGACGAGCGCCGGAAGCAATTTGATCGTGCGGTTCGCGTGTCCGGCGACCTGCACCAGAATCTTGTGGTCACGAAACAAGGGAATGGTGACGAGTTGGCAGAACAGGCCCTTGTTCATCGTTTCGAGAAGCGCCCAGGACGCGCGCAGCTTGAGAGATCTCGGCTCGCCCAGTTCCAGGCCGATCATCAGGCCTTTTCCCCTGACATCCTTGATCAGCTCGTACCGCGACTTCATGGCTTCCAGGGCCTTCATCAAGCGTCGGCCCTGAGCCGCCGCCTTCTCCACCAGCTTCTCATTCTCGAGCACCTCCAGAGTGGCGATGCCCGCCGCCATGGCCAAATCATTCTTGGCGAACGTCGATCCATGAACGACCGCCTTGTCCATGCGGTCGAACACCTTTGCGAAAACCTGCTTTTGAAGCAGGACGGCCCCTACCGGAACATGGCCGCCCGAGAGTCCCTTGGCGATCAGGATCATATCGGGCTCCACGCCCCAGTGCTCGACAGCGAAGAAACTGCCGGTCCGACCCAGCCCGGTCTGGATTTCGTCGGCGAGGAAGAGCGTTCCGTATTTCCTGCAGAGATCATGAGCGGTTCTGAGATATTCGGACGAGGGCATATTTACCCCCTTGCCTTGGATAGGCTCGACGCAGAACGCCGCGACGTCTCGCCTCGAAAGCACGCGTTCGAGCGCGGGAAGATCGTCGAAGGGTATTGCCACGAAGCCTGGCAGCAACGGACCGAAACCGCCTCGAAAGATTTCGTCGCCATTGGCGGAGAGCGCCCCATAGGTAAGTCCGTGGAACGAATGCTCGCAGTGAACAATTCCGGCCCGCCCCGTCGCGGCGCGCGCAAATTTGACGGCGGCTTCAAACGCCTCTGATCCCGAATTGGCGAAGAAGACCTTTTGCAGCCAGGGCGCGTAGGCCAGCAGCCGCTCGGCGAGGACGCCGGCGAGGACGGATACGTCCATTTGCACGAGATTGGGCAGGTCGCTGTCGAGCACCGCCTTCAAAGCCTCGGCGACGCGCGGATGGTTGCGCCCGATCTGAAACACCCCGAAGCCGCTCAACAGGTCGAGGTAGCGCGCGCCCGAGGCATCGACGAGATGAGCGCCCTTGCCGCTCACGAAGCGAACGTCGAACCCTATCGTCTTCAGCACACGAACCATCATGTTGTTCAAATGCCGGGAATGCAGCTCGAATCGATCCGCCTCGTAGGCTGAGAACAGCGCGTGGATATCGTGGATCGGCTCCCGTTCCGGCGTCCCCTGGTTCGGCTCGACTTTAGTCATCAAGAGATCTCTCGAATGCGGATCGGTTGCCATTTGCAGGTTGTAATTTCACATATTATATTAGTTATAATCCCCGTAGGGAACGGCAAAGCATGCTTCTGTGGACAACATACGCGATCCCCGCTCGCGCGTCGCTCTTCCTTTGCAGTCTGGCGTCCGACCGCAACAGGGATGAATCCGCATTCGGACGCCTCGTGATGGCGGAGCCGCGGGACTCAGGCGCTTTTGCGCATCGTTGATCGTCGTCCACGAACGAGAAGGAACATGGGGCGGTCGAGCTCTTCGGTCAATTCCGGCCGCATAGCGATTTGTTCGTCGCTCGGACAGAACTCCTCGACGTGCTCGACTTGGAAGCCGGAACGGATGAGGAGGTTCAATGTCGTGCCGAGGGTCCGATGATGCTTTACGACGCCTTTGGCGAGCCAATCCGTCGTGCGCGGCCCCTCGATCAGGTAGCCGTCAACAGGCCATGTTCTCCGACCCTCCGCATCGACCGACCAACCGGGGCGCGACGGCGCCATGTAAATAGGGTGCTCGATCGAGAAGACGAAACAGCCTCCCGGGGCCAGGGCGCCGTGAACCGTGGCGAGCAGTTGCGCGAGATTCTCGACGTAGTGCAGAGCCAAGGAGCTGTAGGCGAGGTCGAATCGGGCTGTGGGCAATTCGAGCCGCTCGAGGTCGCTGACCTCGTAACGGATTCCGGCGTCGGGCCACGATCTCGCGCGGGCGAGCATTCTCTCGGAAGCATCGAGCCCGAGAACCTCGGCGGCGCCCTGTTCCTTCGCCCAGCGGCAGAACCAGCCGAAGCCGCAACCGAGATCGACGATCCTGAGACCGGCTACATCAGGCAGCAGCGACCGAACGGAGGGCCACTCGGTCGCGCCGTCGAGACCATCGATCGAGCGCCTGAGCTGGCTGTAGCCCGCGAAAAAGTCCGGCCGATCATAGATGTTCTGCGCCATCGGCCATCCCTGTCGTGGTCTCAGACTCCGATGATTCCAGCTTCTAGATCGGTCGCAGACGCGGTTCCAGGTGTACGACTATGCGGCAGAGGAGAATCCAAATGATCTCGACCGCGCTCGACGACATTCCGACGCCGCCTTGCTCGCAACTCCTGGGTTGGAGAGTTCTCGACGCCCGACCGGAAGATAGTTGGATTCGCATCGGCTTCGAGGGCAAGCCGGAGTTCCGCAACTTAGCCATGTTCATTCAGGGAGGCATCCTATCGGCGATGCTCGACGATACGATGGGGCCAGCCGTGTTCGTGAAGACGAACGGCCGACTCTATACAGCGACGATCAGCATGAATGTCAGCTTTCTCGCCCCCGCCAACGTCGGACCGATCATCGGCGAGGCGACGGTCGTGCAGCTCGGCAAGACCCTGGCTTTCATCGAAGGCAGGCTCGTGGATGAAACCGGCCGGCTCCTCGCGACGGCCACTGCGAATGCGCGGCTGGTGGAAGCGGATAGAGCCATCGGGCAAGCGCGAAGCTAGACGACGAGCCCCTCTGATCGTTTGATCAACGACAGTTGCAAAATTCAGGAATCAAGAATTATGCGCCGCGCAGGGCGGCTTCCGACCTAACTCGGATGTTCGGCCTCACGGCGCTCAACGTCCGGCCAGCACCCTGGCAACGATCTCTCGTGCGTGAAGCAGGACGGATTTGTGCTCCTCTGCCGAGACCTCGACGAAGCCTAGCCCTCGGAGCAGGAAAATTCCCTCAACGGCCAGCAGGGCGTGACGAACGTCGTGGGCAGCGCCAGATTTAGACAGGAGCGGATCGAGCAGCGCGCGGTAATAGAGTCTCGCTGGTTCCATCATATCGGGCGCGTGCACCAACGCGGTTACGAGAAAAGCCGCCTTGCGCGTCGCGGCGTCGTCCTCATCGAGGGCTTCGTCGATGTGGGCTAGAACCAATTCGAAAGGCTCAACCGGCCTGCCGCCAAGCCGATGGCGCACCGCTTCTTGAAAGCGCGTTATTTCCCGCTCTAACGCCGCGCGGACTAATCCATCTTTGGTCGCGAAGCTGTAGACGAGACCGCCCTTGCTGATCCCGGCACGCTCGGCGACGGCATCTAGCGTGAAATTTCGGCCTCCGGATTCGAGGATCACACGCTCGGCGGCATCCAGAATCCGATCCCGAGCAATTTCTTTTTTCCGCGTCAAACCTAGCCCCTTGCTTTTCCGACTGATCAGTCGCATAACCATTTTCGACTGATCAGTCTGATTACCACGCCGGTGTGCGCCGTGGAAGCTGGTCTCTTAAATTGCCAGGAGGACTGCATGAATTCCGACGGACACCGCACACGTACGCTGCCGCTGATTGTGGTTCTGGGCATCATCACCGCCTTCGATGCGATGGCGATCGACCTGTATCTGCCGGGCTTCCGCGACATCGGACGTTCTCTCGGAGCAAACCCCGGCACGATGCAAACATCGCTCTCCGTGTTCGTCGGCGGAGCCGCTATCGGACAACTTTTCTACGGACCCGTGACCGATCGGTTCGGACGACGCGGACCGCTTGCATTCGGGATTTTACTGTTTGTTCTGGCGTCGGTCCTCGCGGCTCTTTCGCAGAACATGGCGATGTTCATGGTCGCAAGAGCGCTTCAGGGCCTTGGCGCGGCAGCCGGGCTGGTCATTCCACGGGCGATTATCACCGATCGCTATCAAGGACGCGAGGTAGCGAAACTGTTTTCGGCGTTGTTACAGGTCATGATGATCGCACCGATCGTTGCGCCGCCTATTGGCGGCCTTTTGGTCGCCGCGATGGGATGGCAGGCGATTTTCTGGTTCCTAGCGCTCTTTGGCGCCGCGTCGCTCGTGGCTCTGCTCGAGATCGTGCCAGAGACGCTGGAACCGTCACGCCGTGCGACTGCGGGCCTCCGCGTCACCTTGCTCGACTATGCGGGCCTTTTCAGACGCGGCAGGCTCGCGTGGCTGACCCTTTCAAGCGCTTTCGCCATGGCGGGGCTGTTTGCCTATATCGGCTCATCGTCGTTCGTGTTCGTCGATCATTTCGGCCTGCCGCCGGCAATTTACAGCCTTGTGCTCGCCGGCATTGCCGTCGGGATGGTGATTGGCGGCCAGATCAACGTGCTACTGCTGAGCCGCTGGACGGAACGCGAGATTCTGGTTTTTGGACTTCTGCTGCACGCGGCCTGCTGCGTCGCGCTCCTTATCGCCACCCTTGCCATGGTGGCCGGAGTCTACGTGGCCGGCGCCTTGATTTTCCTTGCCATGGCGAGCCTGATGCTCGTGGTCAGCAATGGCATCGCGCTCGTCATGAAAAGCGCTCCCACCAGCCATGCCGGGTCAGTCTCCTCGTTGCTGGGTGTCCTGCAATACGCCTTCGCTGGTGTCAGCGGCGCGGCTTTGGCGCTCGCGTATGACGCCACCCTTACCCCCTTCATTGCGGCAATGCTGTTGTGTGCCGTCGGCGCGCTCATCGCTTTTGTCGTCGCAACGAGGCTGATCGCAGAAACGGCCACGCCGTTCGATGGCAGAACAGTTGAATACCCCTAACCCCTGCAAATCGGAGCGAGGCCCCGGGCGAACAGTGAGAATGCGATGAGCACCCAAAAAGACATTATCGGTGCGATGAAGCCGCAGACTTCGGGGCAGTCCCGGCGCGTGCTGATCGCCAGCGGCATTGCGACGGCTGGCCTCGCCCTAACGACGCCGGCGTTCAGCGCATCTCGATCCACAGAACCACGAAAAGGATAAGGGTCTCATCCACCAAAAGCCACCAACGGAAAAGAACCCTTTGGGGACATCTCCATTTATGAAACACGCAACAGACATAGCAATATCAACTCCTTACAGCTTACAGAATTCTCTTGCGAATCTCCCCTCACAATCCGCGCTCGCAGGCAGGAGCAGCCGCCCCCCTCAAATCGTCTGATTGTAAGCTCCGACCTCCGCGTTCTCCCTCAGCACGCCATCGACCGCCGCGAACATCTCGCGCATGCGCGATTCCGAGACCGGGCTTTCGACCACGACGACCAGTTCCGGCTTGTTGGAGGACGCGCGCACGAGCCCCCACGTGCCGTCCTCGACCGTCACGCGCACGCCATTGACGGTGACGACGTCGCCGATTTTCTGGCCCGTCAGCCGCTCGCCCTTGGCCTGCATTTCGTGGAACCGCGCGACCACCCGATCGGCGACTGCATATTTGAGCTCGTCGGGACAGTGAGGCGACATGGTTGGGGAACCCCAGGTCTTCGGCAAATCGCGATAAAGATCGGCCATCGACTTCCCGGGGTTCCGGTCGAGCATGTCGAGCACCGCGATCGCGGTGACGAAGCCGTCGT
>JBAQGU010000676.1:0-2302 GCA_049287975.1 Roseiarcus sp. | reverse complement strand
AAAATCCGCAAGGGGTCAGTAGCGGGCTTTCCAACGCGCCGCGCGGCGCCAGCGGAATGTCGGACGGCGGTTAGTCGACGTGTTGCACCGATGCGGCAATGGCGCGCAGGTCGGCGGCGACTTTGGGATATTTTCCCGCCAATTCATCGAGCTTGCGGATTTCGACATCGGCGGGAACGACACCAGGCCACTCGGTGCTCGCGCCCAGAAACCAGCTGCCCTGACCGAGCAGTCGTGCGGAGTGAAAGGTATTCCCGGGAATCAACAGCTGCGCGTTCTGGCCGTCACGATGTCAGGCCCGACGACGACCCGTCCCGTGTTGCCGGCCGGCGCTCGCTGAGGCACTCTTCTTTTTCATGGCGAACTCCGACGACCGAACATAAATTGCGTTACGCCTGCAGCGATCCAACGCTCCGGTCCGTTCAGTGCCTCGTGCGGGCGACAGATAACCCCGAATTGCTGTCGAGTACAAGGCAGTGGGCCGGCGCGCGAAGGACCGCCTCTCGGCGGCGCGCCCTCTGCTCGACAGTTTCGGCGCGTCATCTGGCCTCCGGGAATCATGACGTCTTCCGTACTGCTCGTAGCCGACGCCTTTTCCCGCGCGCTTCGGAAGGCTGAAGCCGAGATCCTGTTCGAGGAAGCGCAATCGATGGCTGACGGCGCCGTGGGTGAGACGGAGTTCCTTGGAGGGATCGCGCCAGATGCGAAAAGGCCGCCCGGAGACGGTCTATTGCATAACGCGCGCGGTGAGGAAAAACGCGGCTAAGCAGCCGGCGGTTTGAGCAATCGCCAGATCCAACCAACGAAGGTCAGCACCAGGAACGGATAACCGAGCGTCGGAAGGGGCGAGGAGGTCGGAAGCAGGGGCTCGCCCCAGGCGATAAGTGCGGCTGTGACGGCGAATAGAACCGCCGCTACGACGCCAACGAGACGCGTCCATATCGCAAATGTCGAGGGAATGCTGGTCATCATAAGCGACGCAGCCCACAACGCAACGCCGCCGCCGTAGGATGGAACGCTAGCGGCAAGCCCCGCCGCATTGCCGGCAAGAAGCAGGCTCTCACCGGCGACGAACACGAGGAAGCCGGCTGCGACGCAATCGCAGCCCTGCCTGCCGAATTTGACCGTCAGCAGCGCGGTCGCGACGACAAGGGCCGCGCCATCGATCGCCCATAGCTCTTGCCGCAACGCGTCTTGCGGAACGAAGGTCCCGGCCATGCCGAACGCACCTCCTACCGCAAGGCCGATCGCCGCAATTACGTCCAGGTGCGATCGCGGGCCCGCGTCCACGACTTCTCCTCAAAGATTCCTGCCGCCGAGGGAAGACACACCGGGCGATTATGTCAAGCCGACATTCCCCGATTATTGCTCAGTTTCGTCATGCACATCTTCGGGCTTGATCGGTGGCTCGACTCGCGCATCCGAGGCCGACGGTCGCGAATGATCACCGAAGGTGTCGCGTGCTCGAGGCGAGCATGACGGCTGCGTTGATTCAGCGATGGTACATTGCAGCGCAGGCCGCGCGGCGTCCGGAAAGGCCAAGCGCGTCTGTCGGCGGCAATGATAAAGGGCCGACGTTGATCATTATCTTATCCGCTGGAGGAGTGGATATCGGTTTTGCGCAAAATTCCCTGCTCCGGTGCAAACCGATCCGGTCGCGCCCCGCACCCGATTGTGTCAAAGAGCTGCTCTGTCGCGGATAATAAAATAATCAACTCTATTTTTGATGTATGATTAGGTTGGGCGGAGGCAAACTGGAATAACTAAGACAACACATGTCATACCCGCGAAGGCGGGTATCCAGCGGGACACGACGAGGCGGCGCAGGATAGATCGACTTCACGGGGGGAAGACGGGATAGCGTTGCGGATGCGATGAAAAGCGCAAATCCTGATAGCGACGTGTCGTTCTGGATACCCGCGTTCGCGGGTATGACACGGGACTTGGTTGTTTCATCCAAGGGGACCGGCCGCAGGCCGGTACGAACTCGCGATGAAGATTTGCGCCGTTGCCTAGTTCTTCGCCTTGTCCACCAGCTTGTTCTTGCCGATCCACGGCATCATCGCGCGCAGCTTCTCGCCGACTTCCTCGATCGGGTGGGCGTTGGCGCGGGCGCGCATCGCCTTGAACGAAGTCTGGTTGACCTTGTTCTCCAGCATCCAGTCGCGCGTGAAGTTGCCCGACTGGATGTCGGCGAGCACACGCTTCATCTCGGCCTTGGTCTCGGCGGTTATGATGCGCGGGCCGCTGACATATTCGCCATATTCGGCGGTGTTGGAGATCGAATAGTTCATGTTGGCGA
>JBAQGU010000675.1:0-2121 GCA_049287975.1 Roseiarcus sp. | reverse complement strand
GGCCTTCGAGCGCGCCGTGCGCGAGACGGGGCTCGCGCGCGAGGTGCTGGTCACGGCCGATCCCGAGGCGGTCGCCCGCGCAGGGCATATCGTGCTGCCGGGCGTCGGCGCTTTCGCCGATTGCCGTCGCGGGCTCGACGCCGTTCCCGGAATGGTCGGAGCGCTCGAGGAGGCGGTGCGCCGGCGCGGCCGGCCGTTCCTCGGCATCTGCGTCGGCATGCAGTTGATGGGCTCTCGGGGGTTGGAGCATGAAATCGTCGCCGGCCTCGACTGGATTCCCGGCGATGTCGCGACGATCCGTCCCGACGATGCGAGCCTCAAAATCCCGCATATGGGCTGGAACACCCTCGACGTCGCTCGGCCGCATCCCGCGCTGGCGGGCATCCCGACCGGCGAGAAAGGCCTGCACGCCTATTTCGTGCACTCGTTCCAGCTCTATCCACGCGAGGCTTCCGACATCGTCGCGACCGCCGGTTACGGCGGTCCGGTCACGGCGATCGTCGCCCGCGACAATTTCATCGGAACGCAATTTCACCCCGAGAAGAGCCAGACCCTCGGTCTGGCGCTGATCGCCAATTTTCTGAAGTGGCGCCCGTGATACTCTTTCCCGCGATCGACCTGAAGAATGGCGAATGCGTGCGCCTCGTGCGCGGCGACATGGCGCAGGCAACCGTCTTCAACACCGACCCTGCCGCGCAGGCCGAGCGGTTCGAGAGGCAGGGTTTTGGCTATCTGCACGTCGTCGATCTCGACGGCGCCCTCGCCGGGCAGCCGATGAACGCGGCGGCGGTCGAACGCATCCTGGCATCGGTGAAGATGAAAGTGCAACTCGGCGGCGGCGTGCGCGACATGCGCACCGTGGTCGGCTGGCTCGAAAGGGGGGTCGCGCGCGTCATCATCGGCACGTCAGCCCTGAAAGACCCGGACTTCGTGCGCGAGGCCTCGCGGCTGTTTCCCGGCCGCGTCGCGGTCGGCATCGACGCGCGGGACGGCCGCGTCGCGGTCGAGGGCTGGGCGCGGCAGTCGGAGGTGTCGGCGCTGGACCTCGGCCGCATCTTCGAGGATTCCGGCGTCGCCGCCATCATCTATACCGACATCGCCCGCGACGGCGTGCTGCAGGGCCTCAACATCGCCCAGACCGTCGCGCTCGCCGAGGCGCTGACGATTCCCGTCATCGCTTCGGGCGGGCTCGCCTCGATCGAGGACGTGCGGCGGCTGCTGGAGCCCGATTGCGCGCGGCTCGCCGGCGCCATTTCGGGGCGGGCGCTCTACGATGGGCGGCTCGATCCCTACGAAGCGCTGGCGCTGATCCGGGGGGCGGAGCGCGCCGATGCTTAAGAACCGCGTCATTCCCCATCTCGATCTGCGATGAAGCTCGAAGACCTCGTACGCACCGCGTCGACGCGCGTGGACGCGGTGCGGGTTGTCGGGAGCGCGATCAATCCGTTGTTGTGGCTGACGGGCTTGGTCAGTCCGCTTTCGCTCGTGTTGTCCGTATCGGCCGGCGAAGCTTGGCAACGTGCGGCCATGTTCCTGCTCGCAATCGTCCCCGTAGCGATCACGATCGCCGTCTACGTACGTTTCATGATCCGTGATCCCGATCGGCTTCAGTCGGAGGAATTCCGACTTCGACAACGCGCTCTGAAGATGCTTTACAAAAGGGGGGCCAACGCCGAAATCTTGGAAGTCGCGAAGGAGAGCCCGCGCGTGGAGAAATTGCCCGGAGCGCGCGACGAAGGAGACAGGCCGTGAAGAGACATCTTTTGGTTTTCGACGACGGGAACGGCGACGAGATTGATCTGCGGGGCTTCGTCGAGACGCTCGATGAGGGCGGGCAAATGTATACGTTGGATGATCACGTGTGCTTCGTCAAAAGCTCGCTTCCGGCATCGGAAATTTCAGATCGTTTCTCGAGTTTCGCCGGGTCGCGACTTTTCTTCGTAGCGGATGTGACTTCCTCGCACTGCGCGGGCCGAATGTTGGGCTCGTTCTGGGATTACATCAAAGATCCCCCCCTTCGGACGGCCGCCGAGTAATGCTCAAGAACCGCGTCATTCCCTGCCTCGACGTGAAGGACGGACGCGTCGTCAAGGGCGTCAACTTCGTCGATCTGCGCGACGC
>JBAQGU010000674.1:0-3047 GCA_049287975.1 Roseiarcus sp. | reverse complement strand
CGCCGGCGCCGAGCAGGGGCGGCTGTCGCGACCTCTGAAAGGACGCGAGCGGCTGGCCGGTCGCCTCGAACACCTCCAGCGCACGGAGAACCCGCTGCCGGTCGCTGGGACGCAGCCCAGAAGCGGTGAGGGGATCGAGACCCGCCAAATGGGCGTGCAGCTCCGGCGTCGGCGCCCCCTCGGCCTGCGCGCGGATCTGTACGCGCACTTCGTCCGGCACGGCGGGGATTTCGGAGAGGCCTCGGGTCAGCGCCCGAAAATAGAGCCCCGTGCCGCCCACGAACAGCAGGGGCGGCGCTCGCGGGCCGAGTGCTTCGGCTTCCGCGGCGATGCGCTCGGCGGCCGTCAGCCAGCCTCCGACAGAAAAATTCACCGCCCCGTCGATTTCGCCGAACAAGCGATGCGGCGCCTGCCGTTGCTCGGCTTCGCCCGGGCGGGCGGTGAGGATGCGGAGATCGCGGTAGACCTGCATCGAATCGGCGTTGACGATGATGGCCCCGAAGCGCCGGGCGAGGGCCAGCGCGACGGCCGTCTTGCCGCTCGCCGTGGGGCCTGCGATGAGGAGCGCGCGAATCGTCAATCGCAACGCCCTGATTTCTGGGGAAAGCCCATGTCGTCGCCCGACTTCGTCGCCACGCTCGTCGCTGATCCTGCGCGGCCGACGCTCAGCGATGCCTTCGTCGAGCGCGCCGCGCAAGCCCTGCCCGGTTTCGTTTGCTGCCGCTGGCTCGATCCCGGAATCGCCGTGGACCTCTATTTCGACGGCGCCGACGCGCGGCCGCTGCTGGCAGCGCTGGCCGCGGAAGCGCAGGTCGACGTGATCGTGCAGCCCACAGCGACGCGCGCCAAGCGCCTTCTGGTCGCCGACATGGATTCGACGTTGATCGGCCAGGAATGCATCGACGAACTCGCGGCTGCGGCTGGGGTCGGCGCCCGCGTCGCGGGGATAACGGAGCGGGCGATGCGCGGCGAGATTCCGTTCGAGGGGGCCTTGAGGGAGCGCGTCGCCCTGCTGGCCGATCTTCCCTCGCGAATCATCGAGGAATTGCTCGCCGCGCGGATAACGCTCAACCCGGGCGCGCGCGTTCTCGTGACGACGATGCGGGCGCGGGGCGGCTTTGCTGCGATCGTCTCGGGCGGCTTCACGCCCTTCACCAGCGCGATCGCACAACGGCTCGGCGCGGACGAACACCGCGCCAATCGGCTCGAGATCGTCGACGACCGGCTGACCGGACGAGTCCTCGAACCCATCCTGGGCGCCGACGCGAAGCTCGCGACGTTGCGTGAACTCGCCGCGCGCCTGGGCCTCGCGCGTCATGAGACGCTCGGCGTCGGCGACGGCGCCAACGACCTGCCGATGCTCGCCGAGGCTGGTCTTGGAATCGCGTTTCGCGCCAAGCCGAAGGTCGCCGCCGCGGCGCATGCGCGGGTGGATCATTCGGATCTGAGGTCGCTGCTCTATGCGCAGGGGATCGAGCGTTCGGAGTTCGTCGAGACGTGACGCGGAACCGATCAGAACGCGCCGCCCCAACGGGGGCGGCGCAAGAACGCGGCGCGTGGAGGAGGAAGCGCGCCGCGTCTATTCCAGGACCGTCAGGACGCGATCTTGAAGGTCTTGGCGACCTGGGTCTTGATCGGCTCGGCCGACTCGGTCGCGACCTTCTGCGCGAGCGCGGTGAGTTCCTTCGTTCGGCCGGTCAGAGTCTCGATCTGCTTGCGCGCGAATTCGCCATGCAAGGTCACGTAATCCGCGATCGACTTCACGCCGAGGACGGATTTGACGAAATCGAAATTCGCGTCCGCACTGGCGCGGAATGCCTCGAGCACTTTCACGTTGATCTCGGCGGCGCCGGTCTTGGCGGTCACGAAGCTCGCCTCCAGCGCGCCGTTCGCCTCGTCGGCCGCACTCTTGGCCTTGGCAAGGGCGCCTTGGGTCTCGGAGAGGCCCTTTTCGATCATCGCGCGCAATTTATCCTGCATTTCCGTCATCGTTTTGGCGGGCGCCTCGAACATCCTGGCGACCTCGTGCGGAACGACGCGAGCGGGAGCTGCCGCCGCCGCGACCGCGGATTCGACGACGGCGGCCGCGGCCTGGACGGGAGCCGAAGTTTCGACGTGGACCGGAGCGGGCGCAGCCGCAACCGAGGCTTCGGCGAATGCCGCGGCGGCCGCAATGGGATCCGCGGCCTCCGCGGGGGCTGGGGCTTCGAACGGGGCTCGGGCTTCGAACGGGGCTGGGGTTTCGAACGGGGCTGGCGTCTCGATGGGAGCCGAAGCGGCGGGGGTTTTCTTGGCAGCCATGCGTAAGTGTCCTTGCTGAACGAGGAGAGAGGGAGCAGCGCTAAGCGCCGCCCTTACTTCGATCCGGGGATGGCGCTCTTCTGAATCAGCGTGCCGATTTCCTTCGCCTGTTCCTGAAGAGCGGCGAGCTGCGTTTTGAGATATTCGCTCTGCAGCGCGAAGGCTTCCTGCGGATCCTTGGCTTGCACGAGCTTGTGAGCCAGATCGAACGCCGCATTCACATTCTGCTCGGCGTAGCCGAGAACGTGCGCTCCGACCGATTTCACCTGCGTCTGCGAGGTCGAGGTCGCGCTGTCTACCGTGCCGACCGCTTTCTGTGCTACCGAAACAAAACCTTCGAAAGCCTTTCGAGCCTGATCGACGCTACGCTCCGCAAAATCGCGCAATTCATTGGGAATTTCAAAAGGTGTGTTGGCCATGTGATATCTCTCTTCTTCCTTTTCCTTGGGATTCTAAACTCGTTACTGCTGGCTCGCATAGCGCAGTCCTTGTTGCAGTGCAACATAATTTGGGCGCCGCCCTAACGAATTTTAACCCTAACGCGAGGTGCGCCTCCCGCCGATTGGCCAAATCCGGGCGAACCCCTTAAGGTATTGATAAGGATTTACGTCGGGAAGTTCGGCGCTCGCCGAGCGTCGCCTCCCTCGCAGGAACCGACGCCGACTTTGAAACCGCGTGAGACCATGGACGCCTCCGCACCAAACGTTCTGAACCCACAACAGGCCTCGGCGCTGCTCGCGGGCGGC
>JBAQGU010000673.1:0-12109 GCA_049287975.1 Roseiarcus sp. | reverse complement strand
CAGCCGGGCCGCAGGCGCGAAATCGCGATCTCGCCGTCGGTGAAATAGGGATCGCCGCCGCCATTGCGGGCGAGGAGGGTCGGGCCGACGCCGCTGACGGCATAAGTCGCCTCCACGTGGCCGGAGGCGGAGAGATCGCTCGCGAGCAGATCGCGCTCGGCGTCGATGTCGGGCGCGATATGGTGGGTCACCTGGCCGGTGTAATGGCTGAACCCGACCCTGCTGTCGTAGGTCGCCGCGCCGAGCCAGACCGGCAGGCCGTCGTCGCCCTGGTCGAGCACCTTCCAGAACCGGACGTGATGGCGACGGCTCGGGCTCACCCCGGACGGCTTCTGGAACGCGAGATCCTGCCGCCGCCCGTCATAGAGGAGGTCGCTGACCGGGGCGGTCGGATAGGCGCGGCGCGCGAGCACGTCGCCGACGATCCGGGCGCTGGAGCGCAGCGTGACGGGGTCGGCCGGATGCCAACCCGCGGCGAGCATCGCACAGATCACGTCGGCCTGATCGCCTTCCAGCCCGACGTTGAGCGCGTCGCCGGGAATACCGAACCTGGTCGTCGTGATCATGGGCCGGTCGGCGAGCCCCCTCTGATGCTCGTAATGCCGCCACGCCCAAGGCGCGAGCGCATAGGCGAGGCCGAAGTAGAGCGCCGCGACGATCCCCAGCGTCCATGCAATCGTGTTGCGCGATATCGACATTCGGCATGCTTTTGCGGACGGGTTCGCCTAAGCCACGCTTGCAAAGGCGCTTTTCATGACCAAATCGGCGTCAGGACACGCCGAGGGGTAACAAGCCCCTCGGGAAGGGCGAATCAGGGGCATGAAGCGTTGCGCTCCGCGCGGCTGGCTTGATAGAAACGTTTCTGGAGAGACGTCGATGGACACACACAGCTATCCCGTTACCCATACCGACGCCGAATGGCGCAAGCTCCTGACGCAGGAGCAATATCATATCATGCGCGAGCACGGCACGGAGCGGGCGGGCTCCTGCGCGCTCAACTGGGAAAAGCGCCCCGGTGCGTTTACCTGCGCGGGCTGCGGCCAGCCGCTGTTCGAATCGAAGAAGAAATTCGAGAGCGGCACCGGCTGGCCGAGCTTCAACGATCCCGTGCCGGGCTCAGTCGAAACCACGGTCGACCGCAGCTACGGCATGACGCGCACCGAGGTGCATTGCGCGCGCTGCGGATCGCACCTCGGCCACGTTTTCCCCGACGGCCCGCCGCCGACCGGGCTCAGATACTGCATCAACGGTGTCGCGACGAACTTCACGCCGACTTGAGGCGGAGCGTTCGTCTGACTTGGAGAGCGGCGATGGCGAAGATGCGCTGTCATTCCCGCGAACGCGGGAATCCAGAAGACCACGCGGCCCGTCCTGTTGGCCCGGGCGCCTTAACCCGGCGCGCTCGCGCGGTTAGACGGCCGGAAAGTCGGAGAGGCCGCGTGGCGTCCTGGATTCCCGCGTTCGCGGGAATGACAGTCGGGTCGGGATTCGTCTTTTCCGGCGCCTCTAGATGAACGCCCCCGCGGCCCCCGAAGCCTTCGCCGAGCGGCGTCCGGCCGGCCACCCCCCCGTGAAAAACGGCCAAGTCGGGGTGCTGCTCGTCAACCTCGGCACGCCGGAAGCGACCGACTATTGGTCCATGCGCCGCTATCTCGACGAATTCCTCTCCGACCGGCGCGTGATCGAAACGCCGCGTTGGCTCTGGTGGCCGATCCTCAATCTCGCCATCCTGACGCGCCGCCCGAGCGTGAAGGGTCGTGACTACGAATCGATTTGGAACAAGGAGCGCGACGAGGGTCCGCTGAAGACGATCACGAGGGCGCAATCGGAAAAGCTCGGCCGCCTGCTCACGGCGCGTGTCGGCGCGCGCCCGATCGTGGTCGACTGGGCGATGCGTTACGGCAAGCCTTCGATAGCGAACCGCCTCGCCGCGTTGCAGACCGCAGGCTGCGACCGAATCCTGCTGGTCCCGCTCTATCCGCAATATTGCGCGGCGAGCTCCGCGACGGTCTGCGACAAGGCGTTCGATGCGCTGAAGACGATGCGCTGGCAGCCGACCCTTCGCGTCGCCGCGCCGTATTTCGACGATCCCGCCTATATCGATGCACTCGCAGCTTCGACCCGGACCTCACTGGCCAGGCTCGATTTCGAACCGGAGGTGATGCTCGCGTCATTTCACGGCATACCGCAGGCGTATTTCGACAAGGGCGATCCCTATCATTGCCATTGCGCGAAGACGACACGGCTGCTGCGGGACGCGCTGGGACTCCCGCCCGATCGGCTGCGCATGACGTTCCAGTCGCGCTTCGGCCGCGCCGAATGGCTCAAGCCCTACACCGACCACACCGTCCGGGGCCTCGCCAGCGAGGGCGTGAAGCGCCTCGCCGTGCTCACCCCCGGCTTCGCCGCGGACTGCCTGGAGACGCTGGAGGAGATCGGCGTCGAAAACGCCGAATATTTCCACGCAGCCGGCGGCGAGAAGTTCGCACCGCTGCCCTGCCTCAACGACAGCGACGAGGGGATCGCCATGCTGGAGGCGATCGCGCGGCGGGAACTCGCGGGGTGGGTATAGATCCGCTCCCTCTATTGGACGAGCAACCCCTTTGCCGTCATTGCGAGTGCAGCGAAGCAATCCAGACTAAGCCGCAGCATAAAACCCTGATCTGGATCGCTTCGCTTTGCTCGCGATGACGGATATGGCAGTAATAGCGGGGCGCTGTCGGAATATTGGGCGCGGGGAAATCCCTGATTAGCGAGAGCGGGAGAGGACTTGCCTCTTCGCGGCGATAAACGTCTGCGGTCAGGCGCGACACGCTGCGCATCGGCGCCAAGAGTTTGTACGCTTCTCCAGCTAAACAGAAACTGCTGACCAAACACCCGAAACCCAGGTTTAGTCAGCGTAGACCTTCAGTTAGGTCTGACAAACCAATGTAGCGTTGGTGGCAACCTATGGCTAGCAGCGGGAATCCTGTCTTGAGGATACATTTGGTAGCGAAAGCGTTCGACGCCCCGAGATCTCGGGGCGTCATGCGCTTGCTTGATGTCGCCCGCCCGCGGACCTCGATGAGAGCCATGAAAGCGGCCCACCAGAATTCTGGCGACCTACGATCGGAGACTCGACAATGGCAGCTTCCAGACGTGAGATTCTCACTATAGGCGGCTGGCGGCGTCGGCGCATTCGCAGCGGGTGTGAGCGCCGGAAGCTTCGGCAACCCGGTCGAGCCGCCCCACGGCGCGCGAGAGTCGCTGCGTGCAGCAACCAGTCTCGAAGCCCAATGTGCGATCACGTCGCTGCGGATCGACCTGGCCCAACTTTAAGATGGCTTGCACCTCGATGCTAGACATGCCGAACTGCGGTTTTGGGGAGCAAGGGCGGACATGAACGCCCTCGTCCTGGTCGCGCTGAGGCGGCCCTACACCTTTGTCGTTCTCGCCATCCTGATCCTGCTGTTCGGCGCCATTTCTGTTTTCAAGACGCCGACCGACATCTTCCCGCCGATCAGGATACCCGTCGTCGCCTCGATCTGGACCTACACCGGCCTGTTGCCGACGGACATGTCGGGCCGGATCATCTACTACTATGAACGCAACCTGACCTCGACGGTCAGCAACATCGAGCACATCGAGAGCCAGTCGTATTACGGCAGCGGCGTCGTGAAGGTCTTCTTTCAACCGGGCACGGATGTGGCGGCGGCGCAAGCCCAGATCACAGCGGCGGCGCAGAACGTGCTCAAGCAATTGCCCACGGGCGCCACGCCTCCGGAAATCCTGGTCTACGATGCTTCGTCGGTCCCGGTCCTCGCCTTGCAGATCGCGGCAGACAACATGACTCCGAGCGAACTCAACGATATCGCGACGAATCTCATTCGGCCCGCGTTGGTCACGGTGCCCGGCGCCGCGATGCCGGCGCCCTACGGCGGGACGACGGCGGACGTCGAGGTCGATCTCGATCAATCCAAGCTTTTGGCGCATGGGCTCACGGCGACGGATGTCGGCGCCGCCTTGGCGTCGCAGAATATCGTCCTGCCGGCAGGCGATCAAAAGATCGGCGCCCTCGACTTCATGGTGGAGACCAATTCCACGCCGCTCCACATCGAAGCCTTCAACGATCTCCCGCTCAAGCAGGTCGGCAACGCGGTAGTCTATCTGCGTGACGTAGCCTACGTCCACGCCGGCGGGCCGCCGCAGCAGAACATCGTGCTGGTCAAGGGTCAACAGTCGGTTCTCATCGAGGTTTTGAAAACCGGGGACGCCTCTACCCTCGCGGTGGTCAATGGCGTCAAGGCGAAGCTGCCGGGCCTGCTCAAGACCCTTCCGCCGGGCGTCACCATCACGCCGCTCAACGACGTTTCCGGTTTCGTGGAGGCGTCGATCCAGGACGTCGTGCAGGAGATGTTCACCGCAGCCGTCCTGGCGGGGCTCGCTGTTCTGCTGTTCGTCGGCAGTTGGCGGTCCACCCTCATCGTCGCTACGTCCATCCCGCTCTCGATCCTGAGTTCGATCATTGCCCTGTCGATCGTCGGCCAGACGATCAACGTCATGACCCTCGGCGGCTTGGCCCTGGCTGTGGGCATCCTCGTCGATGACGCAACGGTGATGATCGAGAACATCAACACGCACCTGGAAACGGGGGGAGAGGACGGCAACCCTGTCGAGTTGACCGAGGCGATCATCGCAGCCGCGAACCAGATCGTCGTGCCGACGTTCGTGTCCACCTTGTGCATCTGCATCGTCTGGTTGCCGCTGCTCAAACTCGGCGGCGTTTCAGGTTACCTGTTCCTGCCGCTCGCCGAAGCAGTCATCTTCGCGATGATCGCCTCGTTCATCCTGTCTCGAACCTTGACGCCGACCATGGCGGCCTGGCTTTTGCGGGGGCAAGTCGAGGCGCAATGCCGGCCGCAGTCGCACAAGGCTCGGCCGGGCTTCTTCAAGCGGTTCCAATTGGGTTTCGAAGCACGGTTCGAACGGTTCCGCGACGGCTACCGCGCCACGTTGGAGGCCCTGTCCAGCCGCCGCAGACAGTTTGCCAGCCTCTACTTGGGGGCCGCACTCGTGTCCTTGTCCCTCCTCCTCTTCGTCGGACAGGACTTCTTCCCGGCCATCAAAGCCGGAGAGATGGACCTGCACGTCCGTTTCCCGGCCGGCGCCCGCATCGAGGAGTCGGCCAAGTCCGCGGTCCTGGTGGAGGCGCAGATACGGGCGCTGCTGCCGGGCCACGTGACAGGAACCTTGGTGAACTGCGGCCTTCCGGTCAGCGGGATCAATCAGACCTACAGCACGGACGGCACGACCGGGTCTCAGGATTGCGACATCACAATTTCGCTCGACAACCAGGTTTCGCCCGTCGCGCAATATCGGCAAACGCTGCGGGCGGGGCTCACGGATCGGTTTCCCGGGACGGAATTCAGTTTCCTTCCCGGCGACATCACCGCCGAGATCCTGAATTTCGGCCTACCATCGCCGATCGATGTCCAGGTGAGCGGCCGCAATCTCAACGACAGCTTCGCCTACGCGACCAAGCTGAAGGCGCGGATCGCTCAGATCGCTGGCGCGGCGGACGTGCGCATTCAACAGATCATGGGCCAGCCGACGCTGCTGGTCGCCTCGCGGCGAAGCTTCGCGCTCGGGACGAGGCTCACCGAATCCAACATCGCCGACAACCTGCTGTCGACCCTCTCCGGGAGCGGCCAGGTTGCGCCGACATACTGGCTCGATCCCAACACCGGCGTCTCTCATCTCGTGAACATTCAGACGCCGCAGGATCAGTTGACGACGGTCAACTCTCTCCAGATCGTCCCGGTCGACCAAGGGAATGGCAATCCGACCAACGTCCAGCCCGAGCTCGTGGGCGGTTTGTCCTCGATCCACAACACCGGTACGCCCGGCGTCGTTTCTCATGACGACATCATGCCGGTCATCGACATCTACGCCAACGTGGAGGGGCGCGATCTCGGAGCCGTGAGCCGGGCCGTCCAAGCCGCCATCAATGAGACGTCCTCGGAACTGCCGCGAGGCGCCACGGTGACGTTGCAGGGTCAAACGACGACGATGAACATCGCCTACGTCTCGCTGCTCTTCGGACTCGGCCTTTCGATCGCCCTCATCTACCTGGTGATCGTCGTCAACTTCCAGTCCTGGCTCGATCCGTTCATAGTGATCAGCGCCCTGCCGGCCGCCTTGGCCGGCGTGACTTGGAGCTTGTTCCTCACCGGGACGACCCTTTCGGTGCCCGCGCTCACCGGGGCGATCATGTGCATGGGGACCGCGACCGCCAACACGATCCTCGTCGTCGACTACGCTCGCGGCCGCCTTGCCGAACATGGTGATCCCTTCACCGCGGCCGTGGAGGCCGGCTTTGCCCGGATCAGGCCCGTCCTGATGACGGCGCTCGCCATGATCCTCGGGATGCTGCCCATGTCGCTGAGCAACACGCAAAACGCGCCGCTCGGTCGGGCAGTAATCGGCGGCCTCCTGGTCGCCACGGTGACGACGCTGGTCTTCGTTCCCTGCGTCTTCGCCATCCTGCATCGCGCCAAGCCGCGGCAAGGGGAGCCGGCATGACGCAACTGACGACTCGTCGATATGGCCGCTGGCTGGCGCTCTTCGGCCTTGCGGCGGCCGCCGCGCTCGCCGGCTACGGCATCTGGTCGCGCCAGGAATCCGTAGCATATCTGCAGCAAACAGCGGACGACGCAGCCCTGCCGCGCGTGCAGGTGGTGTTGCCGAAAGGGGGTCCGCCGACGGAGGCGTTGACCTTGCCGGGCGACGTGAAAGCCTGGAACGAAGCCGCGATCTACGGGCAGGTCAGCGGATACGTGTCCCAATGGTTCAAGGACTACGGCGCGCACGTGAACGCGGGGGACCTCCTCGCGACGATCGACACGCCGAGTTTGGACGCGCAACTCGCGTCGAGCAAGGCGAACTTGGCGGCGGCGCAGACCCATTACAACCTCGCCGCCGTAGAGGCCAAGCGCTACGACGCCCTGACCACGCTGGCCGTCACACAACAGGAGAAAGACAACATGGACGCGACTGCTGCTGCGGACA
This sequence comes from Roseiarcus sp., assembly GCA_049287975.1. Lineage (GTDB taxonomy): Bacteria > Pseudomonadota > Alphaproteobacteria > Rhizobiales > Beijerinckiaceae > Roseiarcus. The sequence goes on along the minus strand of JBAQGU010000673.1, from coordinate 5,062 downwards.
AGGCCCTGGTCGCGGCCGCGCAGCAGACTGTCGATCAATATCAGGCGATGACGAATTTCAAGAAAATCGTGGCGCCATTCGCGGGGATTGTCACGGCTCGCCGGGTCGAGGTGGGCGATTTCATCAACAGCGCCGGCGCCGACGCCTCGCTCCACGCGACGTCCCAGGCGCCGTTCAGCGTTGCCGATGTCTCCAAGCTGCGCATCTTCGTCCATGTACCTCAAGACTTCGCCGCCTTGCTGAAGCCCGGCCTGAAGGCCGACGTTACCTTGCCAGGCGCCCCGGGTAAAAAGATCCCGGCCCAATTCCTGACCATGGCGGGCGCCGTCAGCCCTTATACGCGAACCATCGTCACCGAATTGGTCGTCGACAACGCTCACGAGGGCCTTTTGCCGGGGGCGTATGTCAACGTGAACTTCAGCTTCCCGAGCGATCCCGATATATTGATCATTCCGTCGCAAGCCCTGCTGTTCCGGGCCGACGGGATGCAGGTGGCGCGGATCGACGGCCAGAACCGTGCGCACCTCCAGAATGTTTCGCTGGGACACAATCTCGGCCTCGACGTCCAGGTCACCGCCGGCCTGAAGGCAACGGACAGGATCGTGGCCAATCCATCGCTCGGATTGCTGGAGGGGCAACAGGTCAAGGTCGTGCAGGCGGCAAAGGGCTACGAGCCGGGCGGGGTCCAGGGCGCCGAAACGCCGGCTCCGCCGCCGACCGATATCCAATCTGAGCCGGCGGTGAAAGCGAACGCAAACAACCCTCGAGAACCAGACGCCGCGAGGCAGGCGGCGGGGGACAAGGAATCGATGTCGAAGTGATTCTTCGTGGAATAGCGCTGGCGTTCCGCACGGTCCCTCGCGCACGAGGGCGTCAAGCGCCTCGCCGTGCTGACCCCGGGTCGCCGCAGATTGCTTGAAGACGCTGGAGGAGATCGGCGTCGAAAACGCCGAATATTTCCACGCAGCCGGCGGCGAGAAGTTCGCGGCGCTGCCGTGCCTCAACGACAGCGACGAGGGGATCGCCGTGCTGGAGGCGATCGCGCGGCGGGAACTGGCGGAGTGGGTATAGTCCGCCTCAGCCTGCGAGCATTTTGGCGAGCAGGAAACCCGAACCCGCGCCGGTTCCCGCACCCGGCCATGTCGAGGCGCCGCAGAGGTAGAGGTTCTTCACCGGCGTGCGATAGCGGGAATAGCCCGGAACGGGCCGGAGGAAGAAATTCTGATCGAGATGATGGCTGCCGGAGAGATTGTCGCCGCCGATGAGATTGGGATTCTCCCGCTCCAGGTCCAGAGGCGAGAAGACCGCCCGCCCGAGGATGCGCCCTCGGAGCCCCGGCGCATAGGACTCCAGTATATCCAGGACGCGCGCGGCAAAGGGCGCCTTGGCCTCGTCCCAGGTCTTCGCGGCGATCTCGCCGTTCGCGTCGCCTGATATTTCGGCCGGCAGCACGCGCACCTGCACCCAGAGCACGTGCTGGCCTGCCGGCGCCCGCGTGGGGTCGATCGCCGTGGGTTGGCCGACGACCAGCACGGGTTCTGCTGGCAGCAATCCCGCCGACGCCTCCGCATAGACCCGCGCCATCATTTCGAGATCGGGCGCGACATGTACATAGGCGAAACGTTGCAATTGCGGGCCGGCGCGCCAGTCGGGCAACCCGTCCAGCGCCAGATGGATCATCATCGTTCCCGGTCCGGCGCGGAAGGCCGCTACGCCGCTGTCGAAGCCTGCCCGCGCCGGGTCCTGGCTGAGCAATTTGCCGAACACGAGCTTGGGGTGCGCGTTGGCGATAACGGCGCGCCCGGCCTCGAGCTTGCGTCCGTCGGCGAGCGTCACGCCGGTGGCGCGGTCGGAACCCGTCTCGATACGCGCGACCGGCGCGCCCAGGATGACCTCGCCGCCCTTCGCCTTCAGCATCCCTACCATCGCCGAAATGATCGTATCCGCGCCGCCTTTTCCGAGCACCATCCCAAAATTCTGGTTCACCATGCATTCGAGATAGGGAAACAACGCGCCGCCCGCGACATCGGGCGCGAAATCGAGGTGCAGCCCCCAAGCCGCCATCATCGCCATCACCTTGGGATGAGAGAAGCGCGCGTCGAGAAAATCTCGCGGCGTCGCCAGCAGCAGCCGCAGCGTCTCGAAGATCCAGCCCGAGCCTCTCTCCCGCCAAGCCTTCCAAACGACATTCGCGGCCGCCAGCGAGGGCATGGGCGAGCCCAGAAGAGCGAAGACATGGGGAGCATCGAGTCCGAAGCGCGCGACGAGATCGCGCCACGCCTGCGCGTCGGCGGGCGAAAGCGCCGAAATGCGTGCGACCGTCGTCTCCAGATCATGGCTGACGCCGAGAAACGAGCCGTCGCGAAAGACGCTCGTGAAACAATCCGTCGCTGGCGCAAACGCGAGCCCGTGCGCGAACAGGGCGTCCTTGTGGGCGGCGAAGAAGCCCGATCCGGCGAACATCGAAAGGTTCATCGCGCAGAGGTCATGACGAAAACCGGGCAGCGTCAGCTCTCGTGTCTTGACCGCGCCGCCGGGCTCAACGTTGGCTTCGACGACGGCGACCGACCACCCCTTGTCGGCCAGCCGCGCCGCCGCCGCCAAGCCGTTGTGGCCGGCGCCGATCACTACGGCGTCATATCGCATCGCTCGCCCTCCGCATTAGCCGTCATTGCGAGCAAAGCGAAGCAATCCAGACGAGGGCAGAGGCAACTGCCGTCGAAGCGTTTTCGAACATTTGCATGCGCCGCGTGTCTCGATGCCGTCTTGTCGCTTCTGGCTCGGTTTCCTTAGCCCTAGTCTGGATTGCTTCGCTTTGCTCGCAATGACGGATAGAGTGGTTGATTCCTCACAGGCCCTGAAGAAAATATTACATGCAATTCCACGCAACGTGCGAGGCGCCGTCGCGGGCGGCATTCCCTTCAGCGAGGCTGCCGATGGTCTCGTTCCCTCGAAATTGTCCGATAAAGCGCCCCGTCGCAAGACCAAACGCGCGACGAAGCGCGAACGGGAGCGCCGAGACACAATCGTTTTCGGCTGCCGCGATCGTTGCAAATTCATATTTCCCCGCTTAGTCTCCGAAATCGCGCGCCGCGCGGGTGACGGTGGGATGGGGTCGCCGCCGTCGCTAGCATGGACGGCGAAGCGAAATCGGGAGGACGAAATGAGTTCAGCCAAAGCGCTCGCCGATCTGGCTTCGGCGCTGCTTTCCGGAACCGTTCGGGTCGTCGACCTGACGGCGCCGCTGGGCCCGGAGACCCCGATCATCCAGCTCCCGCCGCAGATGTTCAAGAACACGCCGCCGGTCAAGGTGCATCCGATCTCGCACTACGATTCCGACGGTCCTTATTGGGCGTGGAACTGGTTTGAGTTGGGAGAACATACGGGCACCCATTTCGATGCTCCGCGCCACTGGATCAGCGGCAAGGACTATCCCGACGGCGCGACCGACACCATACCGGTCAAGAATTTCGTGGCGCCGGTGAATGTCATCGATCGCTCGAAGGAGGCCGCGGCCGACCCCGACTATCTTCTCACTGTCGAGAGCATCAAGTCCTGGGAGGCGGAGCATAGCGCGATCGAGCCGGGCACATGGGTGTTGCTGCGCACCGACTGGTACAAGCGCAACGCCAGCGCCGAGACTTTCCTCAACGCCGACGCGACCGGGCCGCATTCGCCCGGCCCCACCGCCGAGGCGATCGAGTATCTGATCTCGAAGGGCATCGCCGGTTGGGGCTCGGAGACGGTGGGCACCGACGCGGGCTCTGCCGGTGGGATGAACCCGCCGTTCCCCGCGCATACGCTGATGCACAAGGCCAATCGCTATGGGCTCGCGAGCCTCTGCCATCTCGACCAATTGCCGGCCAAAGGCGCGTTGCTGATCGCCGCGCCGTTGAAGTTCGTCAATGGCACGGGATCGCCGATTCGGGCGCTGGCGCTGGTCGCCGGCTAGACGGCCGAGCGGGCGCTGGAAATGCCCGATTGCGACTATCTCATCGTCGGCGCCGGCATCAACGGATTGGTCGCCGCCAGCATTCTCTGCAAGAAGGGCCGGAAGGTCATCGTCCTCGAGCGAAACGACCGAGTCGGGGGCTGCTTGCGCAGCGAGGAAATCACGGCCCCGGGCTTCATTCATGACGTGATGGCGACTACGCTCGTCCTGTTCCTGACCTCGCCCGCCTATGGCGCGATCGGAAAGGACCTCGAGGCGCGCGGGTTCGCCGTCGCTCAAAGCGATCTGCCGACCGGCGTGCTTCGCCCCGACGGTTCGCATCTGCTGTTCTCGCGCGATCGTGCGCGCAACGTCGCGGCCTTCGAGGCTTGCGGACCAGGCGACGGCGCTGCGTTCTCGAGGGAAATGGAAGGGATGGGCGCGGACGCGCCGTTCGTGTTTTCGCTGCTCGGCGGCCAACTCTGGTCCCGGACGACAGCGCTGCAGATCGCGCGCGAGGCCTGGCGGCGCGGGCCGCGCGCGCTGCTCGCCTGGTTCGGCGAGTCGCTGAAGAGTTCGCGCGCCTATCTCGAGACGACCTACCAATCGGACTCGCTACACGCGCTATGGGCGCCTTGGGGGCTGCATTGCGGCCTCAATCCGGAAAGCGCGTATTCCGCCGCGATGGTCAAGTTGATCGCTTTCGCGGTGGAGCTGGCGGGCTGCCCGATCGCGATCGGCGGGGCGAGCACGCTGCTGGCCGCGTTCGAACGCCTCATTCGCGACAACGGCGGCGAAATTCGCTGCGGCGCCGAGGTCGATCGCGTGATCCTCGATTCCAGCGGCCGCGCGAGCGGCGTGCGGCTCGCCTCGGGGGATGCGATCGCGGCGCGGCAAGGCGTAATCTGCTCGATGACTCCCGATCAACTCTACGGCCGGCTGTTGCGCGACCAGCCGAGGCCCGCCGAAGTCGCCGCCGGTCTCCAACGTTACCGCTACGGTAAGGGCAACATGCAGATCCACTATGCGCTGAAGTCGCCGCCGCGTTGGAAGGGCGGCGCCGACCTCGGGAAGGTCGCCCTGCTGCACGTCACGCCCGGCCTCGACGGCGTATCCCGCGCGGCCAACGAA
>JBAQGU010000672.1:0-3296 GCA_049287975.1 Roseiarcus sp. | reverse complement strand
CGTTGGCTACAGCCGATTTCAGCACTTCGATCGTCTTGTCGTAGACCGTGGTGGGCACGGAGTAGGGATGCCTGTCCTTGCCGCCATGGGCGAGCGAGAAGCGCGCGGGATCGGCGAAGCGGCATGGCGCGCCGTGGACCACCTCCGCCACCATCGCCAGCGCGCGGACGGTGCGGGCGCCTACGCCGGGAACGAGCAGCAACTCGGCGAAATCCCGGGGACCGCGGGCCGCCGCCGCGGCGAGCGCGCCGTGCAGACGACGGATCATCACATCGGAAGAGCGCACGTCGTGGTGCGCCGGCATGACGAGATGCGGCAACAGCGGCTGATCAGGGATCGCCGGCGCAGAGCCCTTGCCTTCCAGCGCCGCGACCTCGCACGCGATGCGGTCCGGCCCGAAATCGCGCAACAGATCGAGTTGTCCGCGCCGCGAGGCCTCGGCCCTGACATCGGTGAGATTGACGATCTCGCCCAGGTTCGTCCCTTCGATCGCCGCGTGCGGCGTCTCGACGTAGCTTTTCAGATCTTCAGAGAGCCAATGATAGCGGCGCGCGAGTCGGCTGTCGCCGTTCATGCCCTGCTGGACCACCACCCATTTGCCGTCGTCGGTCACGATGAAGCCGTGCAGATAGAGATCGAAGCCGTCTTGCACCGCTGCGCTGTCGACTTTGGCGACGAGCCGGCTGGCCGCGGCCAGCGCCGCGCCGTCGAAGCCGGTGCGCTCGCCGATGGCGACCAGTTCCTGCGGAGTCTGCCGCGAATGGGCGCCGCGGCCGCCGCAGACGTGGAGGCCGAGTTCGCCCGAGAGCGGCGCGAGGCCGCGTTTCAACGCGCCGATGACCGACGTGGTGATGCCGGAGGAATGCCAGTCCATGCCCATGACGGCGCCGAACGACTGGAACCAGAAGGGATGCGCCAGACGGCGCAGGAATTCCTCGCGTCCATAGTGGTGGACGATCGCTTCCGCGATGACCGCGCCGAGCCGGGCCATGCGCTGGCCGAGCCATGCCGGCACCCGACCGTTGTGAAGCGGCAGATCGGCGCTGCCAGCCCGCCGAGCCATTTGGCCCTCCGAAGAACGAAAGATGAACGAACGCATATCACGGGACGATCGGTTCGAATAGCTGCCTGCCGTCGAAAACCCCCCGCTCTTGCGGTTTTGCGGGAACACCACGGCTCTCATCCGGCGCCATAGCCCGTCGAAAGGACGGGGCACTTCCGACGGGCTGTGGCGCCACCTTCCGACGCGAGAGTGGGAGAATGGAAAACGTTCATGGCAGGGTGAGGCTGAGACGTTCAACGTTCTGCATATGAGACTGCAGGCGAGCATCATCGCGTGAAGTAATACTTTATGCCACCGCGCCTGCGACCGGGGGGTTTGTAGCCGTTCGATTGTGCCATGTTTCGACGAAGGCTGCGCTAAACAGCACGCCGGCGAACAGCTTCGATAGCAGCTAAATGGCGCCCGGGACCCTGGAGCGAGCGTTCCGAAAAACTTATATTGGCGCAGGCTAGGTCTCTCGCCCGGATCAACCTCTCGAGCTTCCACAGACCGATGATCATCAGCGAGCGAAAAGTAGAAATCCGAGTTTGTCGCCCACTACGGTAATGTGTCCTTTGCAAGGTGTAACGTCTTCTAGTCGGACCACGTCACCGGCATGTAATTGCCTCGTCTCGCCATCCGTCACTGTGATCGAGAACGTACCCTCGACCACAGTGAACAGCTGAACTGCAGGAGTAGGATGGTAGAGGTGGTTGGTTAAGTCAGCAGCGCCCCAGTGCGCCTCAAATCCTGCCAGAAACACGCTCGAGGCCGGCCGATTGCCCCCGATGTATATTGGTGCTGCAGGAGGCGCAAAATTTTGCTTATCGAGTTCGACTGTCAGTTCCGTGAAGTGCGTCTCGTTGTCTCGAGTGCAATACAGGCGCGCGTAAGTGAACTGCGAAGCATCGTGTTGTAAGCGCGTTGCGTTGCCAACGTCTTCTGCTTCTGCGATTGAACTTATGACATTCATACTGAGAGCCACGACCGCCGATATCATTATCCGCGCGCCCACGATTCTTTTCACGTTTTTTCCACTTCTAAGAGACGCCATGGTTAATTGGGCTTTCGGAAGCGAAGCGCGCGAAGAGGGCCCTTCTGACGCCTCTAAGTAAGCAATAAAATAAAAAAACGCCGGACGTCCTCCGGCGCAGCGGCTAATTGATGACGAAGACTTTCGTCCCCACTTCAACTCTTCCCGCGAGGTCGATCACGTCTTCATTGAGCATTCTGAAGCATCCATGCGAAGCCCACGTGCCGACAGACGCGCGCATCCTTTCGCTCGTGCCGTGGATGGCGTAGCAGCCTGCCGGGCTTTGGCAGTCGGCGTTCGCGAGTTCGAGCGCGTACGCTCCCATCGGATTGTTGGGAGCGCCGCCAACGATCGTACTCGGGATGTCACGCATGTCGTGCCTGGCCGCGGTCGACGCCATCCATGCCGGCCACGGATATTTGCCTCTCAACGTCGTTTCGCCAACCCACTGGCGGCCTGGCTTGCCGACAGCGACCTTGTAGCACTTCGCCTGGTCTTCGCCGAGCACATAGCAGAGCCTGCGCTCGTGGTTGCTGATGACAATGCTGCCGGGCTCATAGCGCTTCCAAAACATTCCGGCTTCCTGTGCGGGCGTGGCTCGAGCGGCGCCACAAATCGCGAGGAGCAAAAAACAACAAGCCAGGTTCGAATAAATATTGCGTGCCATAGCATTTCCCATGCACCGGGGGATTCGCGACGCGATAATGGCAGTGGATGGTTAATCTTACGTGAACGGTTAATGAAACGTGAGTCCTCGAGACATTACGGTGACACGACCGTCAATACCCTTTTTACTCCCACGCTCAGAGAGGTGATCGGGCGACATTTGATGCTCTGCATTGCCGCGCTGACGGTAAATGCCCGGCTGACCCGCGCCGCGTCCGCCCGGCGATGCGAAAATTTCCCTGCCTGCAAGCCATTGAAATCCCACAAAATGCGAAAATGAGCCGGACGATTGCGGGTCTCGCCAGAAAGCCTGCGGCGCCGCGAGGGCCGCGGAGGTCGCGGGCCCCCCGAACGCCGCTTTTGCGTCCTTCGCGCCTTTCGGGCAGAACCCCGCGATGATCCCCGCCGCACGCATCTCTGCCGCCATCGAAATCCTCAGCGACGTGGAGGCGCGGCGCCGCCCGGCGGCGGACGCCATGAAAGACTGGGGCCTCGCGCACCGCTTCGCCGGCTCGGGCGACCGCGCGGCGATCGCCGGGCTGCTCTACGACGCGC
>JBAQGU010000671.1:0-3752 GCA_049287975.1 Roseiarcus sp. | reverse complement strand
GCATGATGATGCTGCCGCCAACCGTACTATCGCTCCCCGCGAAGCTTCTCTTCTTCGTGATGATCGACGGCTGGAATCTACTCCTCGGAAGTACTCGTCCGATCGGTGGCCTGAGACGCCCCGCGGCAAGCGGAGGACGGCTAGGCTCGCAGAAGCTTGCCGGGGTCTAGTGAAGCAGTCAACCAAGCAGAGAGAGCCAGATCACGCAGGCCAACGCGGCGATGAACTCGCTGATGACGATTCTGCAGACGCAGGTCGGCAATCCCGACGAGAGACGCCAACTCGGCCGCGACCCAGCTCAACACGCTAACGACGCAGATCGAGACCGCCTATCAGATCACCGCGAAACTGCAGAAACTCAGCCTCGCGCAATATCTTCCCTCCTGACCCCGCGGCGGCGGGATCGACGATGGACTTGTTGCATCAGCTGATCGAAGCCTTCGCCAAGGAAGCCAAGCGCGAAGGCTTCAAGTCGGCCCATAGCTCGAATCGTAGGCGGCCGTAAAACGCTCGACGAGCTGCTTGACCTTCGTCGGGTCCTGGAGTTCGGAAATCGGGACCAACTTGCCGACGGTGTTCGCCTCGGCATCGATCTGGGAGGTCGTGGTGGTCGAGGCGAGCCCGAAGATCGTCTGTACGACCTCCAGCAAATTCTCGTTGCCCAGAATTCCATAGGAACTGGTGACCGTCGGGGCGACGCGTTGAAAATACAGCGCGAGCTGCACGCCGGGGTCCCGTTGGCCCTCGTCGCTCTCCAATTGCTGTTCGACTTAATCCCCTGTCGTCGTCGCGACCGAACTCGCCGATGACGGTGACGCAGCCCCCGAAGCGGTGAAGTCGAACGCGGCCGCTAAGGTCTTCCAGGCCGGATTGGCAGCGTGTTGGCAAGGCTCTTGGGATTGCTGACGCCGCCCTCGATCACTTTCTTGACCAGCGCCGTGGAATTGACCTGGTTGCCGAGCCCATAGGTCTGGAGCGCATAGGACAGTAGCTGGTAGTTATTGACGAGGTCGCTCGCCGACTTCGCGGCCGTCACGTCCGGTTGCTCCGCCGTCATGCTCTGGTAGCGGGCCAGATTTTGGCTGTCCGCCAGATAGGTCGAAGTCGTCGTGCTCATGGAAGGTGGATTCCCCTGATTCCGTTCTCGCCCCGCGCGCGCTATCCGGCGCCCGAAATATTGAACGGACCTGTCCGAGATGCTCGTCCTCGCCGCGCGCCTTCCGCGGACGCGACCTTCCGTGAGGGAAGCGCGGCGAGCTGGCGCGGGGCTTACGGACGAGGCTCCTCCCGGATCACGGGCGCGGCGATTGCGGCCCCCGCTACGTCGGCGTAGTCTGCCCTGGCCTCCACCATCGCCATTTCGTTTCGACGAGGGAGCTGTTCATGCCACGGTATGCGGGCAACGTCGATGCGGTCCGCTCGCTCGTGCGCGAGACCGAAGTGCACCGAGACATCTATGTCGACGAGGAAGTCTTCCAGCTCGAGATGGAGCATCTGTTCGCCAATACGTGGGTCTATGTCGGCCACGATAGCCAGACGCCGAATTCAGGGGATTTCTACGGCACGACGATCGGGACGCAACCCGTCTTGATGGTGCGGCACACCGACGGAAGCGCGAAGGTGTTGTACAATAGATGTCCGCACAAAGGGACGCGAATCACCGGCGAAACTCATGGGAATACGGGCAAGTTTTTTCGCTGCCCGTATCACGCCTGGAGCTTCAGCACTGACGGAAGCCTGATCGCGACGCCGTTGAAGAGCGGCTACGAAAACACCGGCTTCGAGGCCAGCCACGCCGCGCAGGGCATGACGGCGGTCCATGATGTCCGCAATTACCGCGGCTTCGTGTTCGCCAAACTCAACGATGGCGGCGCGACGTTCGAGGAGTTTTTCGGCGAGAGTCTGTCGAGCCTGGACAATATGGTCGACCGCTCGCCCGCCGGACGGCTCGAAGTCGCCGGCGGCGTATTGCGCTACATGCACAATTGCAACTGGAAGATGCTGGTCGAAAATCAGACCGACACCTGCCATCCGATGGTGGCGCACGCCTCTTCGGCGGGCACGGCGGTCGCAGTTTGGAACAAGGCGCCGCCCGGCGCGCCCAAGCCGATGGCGGTGGAAATCTACGCGCCTTTCATGTCGCCCTACGAGTTCTTCGAGAACATGGGCATCCGCGTTTGGGACAACGGCCACGGACACACCGGCGTGCATAGCTCGATCCATGCGAACTATTCCGCCATCCCTGGCTATTTCGAGAAGATGGCCGCGGCCCACGGCGAAATCCGCGCGAAGGCGATTCTTGACGAAAACAGGCACAACACCGTCTATTTCCCCAACCTGATGGTCAAGGGCCCGATCCAGCTGCTGCGCCTGTTCAAGCCGATCTCGGCCAACCGCACGCTGGTCGAATCCTGGACTTTTCGGCTGGTCGACGCGCCCGATGCGCTGCTCGAACGCACCCTGATGTACAACCGGCTCATCAACGCGCCGACCTCGGTCGTCGGTCACGACGATCTGGAAATGTACGAACGCGCGCAGGAAGGGTTGCGCTCGAATGGCAACGCGTGGGTCAACGTGCAGCGGCTCTATCGACCCGGCGAGGCCGGGGAGGTGAACGCCGTCACCAACGGCACGACCGAATGGCAGATGCGCAACCAGTTCCGCGCCTGGGCCAAATTCATGACGATGAGCATGTGAGCGCCATGATTTCAGCCGTCCCGACCAATCAGGAATTGATCGATTTCGTCTACCGCGAGGCTCGCCTGATCGATCAGCACATGTTCGAGGAGTGGCTCGCGCTGTTCTGTGAGGACGGGCGCTACTGGATGCCGCTCGAATGGGGACAGACCGATCCGAGGCTGGCATGCTCATTGATGTATGAGGACAAACTCCTGCTCACCATCCGCGTAGAACGGCTGAAAGGCAACCGCACCTTCAGTCAGAAACCCAAAAGCCGCTGCCATCACATGCTCCAGGCGCCGCAAATCGACAGCCGCGACGAGGCCGCCAACGCCTATGTGACATGGACGCCGATGCACTACGTCGAGACCCGACTGGACGAGCAGATGCTGTTCGCCGCCTGGGCGACGCATACGCTCACGGTGGACGGCGGGCGGCTCATGATCAAGATGAAGCGGGTGGACCTCGTCAATTGCGACGCGGCTTTCGGCAGCATCCAACTCTTCATGTGAGCCTGCGCGCGATCCCTAAGGCGACGATATTGTGGACGCGGTCGCCGACAGTCGGCGACCGCGTCTGGCGTGACGATCAGCGCGCGTCCGCGCTGCAGGTTCGGACGATGCCGCTCACGCGTGCGCGATTTTCGCTATTGACGGAATGGGAAGTCAGCGAAGCGAGGAGGCCCGTTTTTTCAGCCGCCGCCGCGACGCATTCGCAGGCCCGCGCGCAAGCCTCGATTTCGCCGCCCGATTCGACGCAGGCGGGCCGGCAGGCTGCGATGTACCGCTCGCGATCATGCCGCGCCGGCTCGCCGGACAATTGCGCGCCCACGAACAGCAGCGCGAACAGGATCGGCTGGTGGATGAGATAGATGGCGAGGCTGTTTCGGCCGGCGAAAGCCAGGGCTCGGCCCGGAGGCCCGGGTCGCCAGCGGGCGAGCTTCGAGGTGAGGAGTTGCGGCAGCGCCAGCCGCGTCAGCCCGAGACTTATCAGCGTGACGCCGGCCCAGGGGAGCAGCGGCCGCCAATCGAGGGTGGACGGGTCCTCGGTTCCGAGGCCAAGCCACACCAACG
>JBAQGU010000670.1:0-2429 GCA_049287975.1 Roseiarcus sp. | reverse complement strand
GAGTTCTCCCAGGCTCTGCCCGAACTCGATCAGGCCGGAGTCGGCGTCGATCACTGCCCGGGTAATCCCGGCGCCGTGCGCGTGGGGGGCGCCGGCCCAGGGCGAGGCGACGCTGTACGAGCCGATATAGAAAGGAATTTCCGCCATGGCGAGGGTCACGTCGCATCGCCGTTGGTGAGTTGGTCGGCCTCCGCCCGATCCGACACGGACATCGGCAGCGAGATCGGCTGGCGGCGGACCTCGGACAGGTAGACGCTCTTGATCACCTCCAGCGCCTGGTACGCCTGCAGGCCGGTGACGAGCGGCGCGCGGTCTTCGATGATCGCCAGCGCGAAATCGCGCAGTTGGTCCGAATGGAACGCCGGGAAGCCGGGTTTTCCGCCTTCGGCGGCCGCCCATGCCTTCACCGTCTCCGCCGGATCGAACGGCCACTGGTCGGTGATCGCCTGGGTGAGCTCGGGGGTTTCCGACAGTCCGACAGTGTGACCAGCCGCGCCGTGCACCGCGATGCGGAAGCCGGGCCCCGTTTCGAACGAGTTGAACGTCGTGGTCACCGTGATGGTGGCGAGCGCGCCGTTGTCGAAGCTCACCACCGCGCAGGAGGTATCCTCGACGTCGATGTAGTCTCCGTGTTTGAGCGTCGCCCATCGGCCGTACACTTCGGTCGGGCCGCCGACCATCCACAGCAGCATGTCGATCATGTGGATCGCCTGGTTCATCAGGGCGCCGCCGCCTTCGCCCTTCCAGGTGCCGCGCCAGGCGTCACGCGCGAAATAGGCGCGGTCGCGCCCCAACAGCGCGATGCATTCGGCAACCGTCACTCGGCCGATCCTGCCGTCTTCGATCGCTTTGTGCATGCGCAGCGCGGCCGGAAAAAACCGGCGTTGGAACACCCCGCCGAGCTTGACGCCGCGGGCCTTCGCGGTCTCGAGCAAGGTGTAGGCTTCCTCGAGCGAAGTCGTGATCGGCTTTTCGATGATCGCGTGGACGCCGCGCTGCAGCGCCGCCATCGCTGGCGCGAAATGATGCTTGTGGTCGGTCGCGACGGTAATCGCATCCATTTCAACCGCATCGAGCATTTCCTCGGCGGAAGCGAATGCGTGCGCGATGCCGTGCTTCGCCGCCGTCTCCCGCGCGCGGCCGATGTCGACGTCGCAGACCGCGACCAGCTCGGCTTCGTCCAGCAACGCCAATGCGTTGGCGTGCGTGTTGCCGATCCCGCCGCAGCCGACCAGCCCAAAACGTGCAACTTTCGCCACTTTCCCGGCCTCGCTCATGGATTTGCCTTCGAGCGCTCGACGCCCGCCGCCTCGAACGCCTTGGACAGGACCTCGTAGGACTGCCGGGCGGCGGCGTAGGGGTCGTAACCGGGGAGACGTTGGCGCAGCACGCTGATCTCGACCGAGATGCTGCCGTCGTAGCCCGCCCGCGCCATTCGCCTGATGAAATCGGCATAGTCGAAATCGCCTTCGCCAGGGATCAGGAACTTGAAGTTCGGCGCCACGCCGGTCTGGTCCTTGACCTCGCAGGCGATCGCCTCGGCCCCGAGCGCGTCGACCGCCTCGGCGGTCGGAACGCCCTGCACGGCGAAGTGGCTGATGTCGAGATTGATGCCGAAGGCGTCGCTGCCGACGGCTCTCTTCACGTCCAGCGCGCGAGCCGAGGTGCAGACGATCGAGCCCACATGCGGCTCGAGTGCGACCCTCGCCTGGAGGCTCGCGGCCAATGCGGCGGGCTCGCTGAACCTGTCGACGACCATCGAGCGCTCGCCCAGCCAGCGCTCCTCGGAGGAGACCGGCGGCAGCCCACGGTAGTCGACCTCCGGTCGCTGCGCCCCGAGGCTGATCGGCATCCGCTGGCCGGGCGCCTGGAGTTCAGCGGCGAGTTCGAGGCTTTTGACCAGCCTCTCGCGCGCCTTCCGCCAAACCTCCCCCTCCGCAATGATCGGCGCGTTGGCCGTGAGGCTGGTGATGACGAGGCCGGTTTCGCCGATGATGCGCTTCCACTCGGCGGGCTCACCGCGGCCTATTTTCATCACGTCCGTCGTCCAGCCTTCGCTGACCGTCACTTCGACGGAATCGAATCCGAGGCCCGCGCAATGCCGCACGGCTTCGCCGAAACCGAGCGTCGGCATGGACCAGGTGTTGTAACCGAGTTTCACGATGCACTTCCCGTCATTGCTAGGCGCTCCCTGTCATTGCGAGTTCCGCACCGGCCTCCGGCCGGTCCTCTTGGATGAAACGGGCCCTTCCGCTTTTCCATGCACTCAGGGCGCCTTTCGCGGTACGAACGGCTTCATTACTTCTCCTTTTCCGTACGAAAGCTACCCCTGGGTTGCTTCGCAACTTCGCTTCTCGCAATGACGATCCAGCTCGATCGGAGGCCGCTGGCGGCAGGAGCCAACGGTGGCGGAATAAAGGCGCCCTCCA
>JBAQGU010000669.1:0-11392 GCA_049287975.1 Roseiarcus sp. | reverse complement strand
GCCTGACAACCCACGGCCCACCGGAGACCTTTCCACCAAATGACCATCAGATACCGACCAAACATCCAGCCCCAGGCTGGATGAAGACGCGCGCCGGTACGCGTGCGCTGAAAATCAAAAAACAAATCTAGATCGTAAATAAGGGCGCGCAAAGGTAGTTTGAGAAATGCGGGCTAGATTTGGAAAAGCTTGCAAAAAAGCTTGGAGGTTCTACGTGCGCAGACAGCTTAATTTTGGCGAGGTCGGGCGCGCTGTGGGCGCCCCGACTCACGCCAGCCCCAGCTTCTGCGCCAGTCCGATGCGCTGCAGCTTTCCCGTCGCGCCCTTCGGAATCTCCGTCAGGAACAGAATCTTCCGCGGCGTCTTGAACGCGGCGATCCGCTCGGAGAGGAACGCGCGCAGTTCGGCCTCGGTCGCACTGCCGCCGTCTCGCAGGACGACCGCCGCCGCCACGTCCTCCCCGAGCATTTCGTGCGGAACCGCGAAAGTGACGACCTGCAGCACCGCCGGATGGTCCATCAACGCTTCGTCGACCTCGCGCGGCGAGATTTTCTCGCCGCCGCGGATGATGATCTCCTTCAGGCGGCCCGTCAGCGTGACATAGCCCTCGAAGTCGATAACCCCCTGGTCCCCCGTGCGGAACCAGCCGTTCACGAAGGCTTCGGCGTTCGCCTTCGCATGGTTTTCATAACCGGAGGTGACGCTCTCGCCGCGAATGACGATCTCGCCGGTCCGCCCGGGGGCCAAGATTTCGCCGGCCTCGTCCATGATCGCGATCTCGGGCCCGGCGGCGAGGCCGACCGAGCCCGGCTTTCGCACCCCCCGCAACGGGTTCGCCGCCATCTGATGCGAGGCCTCGGTCATGCCGTAGGCCTCGATGACCGGCGCATGGAAGACCGCCTCGAGCTCGCCGATCACCTGCGGCGGCAGCGAGGACGACGAGGACCGGACGAACCGCAGCGGATGGCGGGCGATCACCGCCTTGTTCTGGGCCGCCCGCGTCAGGATCGCCTGATGCATGGTCGGAACGGCGGTATACCAGGTGGGCTTCGCCTCCTCCATCGCAGCGAAGAATTTCAGCGCGTTGAAACCCGGAGTGCAGAACACCGAGCCGCCGCGCGAAAGCGGCGCGAGCAGGCCGGCGATCAGGCCGTGGATGTGAAATAGCGGCATCACGTTCAAGCCGCGATCGGCCGCGGTGAATTCGAGGCTCGCCGCGATGTTCTCCGCGGACTTCACGACATTGGCCTGGCTCAGCGGCACGATCTTGGGGCGCGACGTCGTCCCCGAAGTATGCAGGATCAGAGCGATGTCCTCGGCCTCGGCCAGACCCGTCCGCGCCGCAACCCCCCGC
This sequence comes from Roseiarcus sp., assembly GCA_049287975.1. Taxonomy (GTDB): domain Bacteria; phylum Pseudomonadota; class Alphaproteobacteria; order Rhizobiales; family Beijerinckiaceae; genus Roseiarcus. The sequence goes on along the minus strand of JBAQGU010000669.1, from coordinate 10,038 downwards.
GGCTCGCCCGAGAGGCGGAAGGCGCCCGCGCCGCGCTCGGGATCGGGCGTCAGCGTCAATATCGCGATCCCGAGTTTTCGCGCCGCCGCGAGCGCCGGGGAGGCGCCGCCCGCCTCGACGACGAGCGCCTTCGCGCCGAGATCGCTCATGTAGAATTCGAACTCGTCGGCGCGATAGGTCGGATTGAGCGGCGCGGACGTCGCGCCGGATGCGACGCCGAGGAAAGCGGCCGCCATTTCCGGCCCGTTGGGCAGGACGATCGCGACGCGGTCGTTGCGGCCGATCCCGAAGGCCTCGAGGGAGCTGATGGTCTCGCCGACGAGCCGACGCAACCCCGCATAGGTCAAAGGCGTCGTGCCGGACGCAGCGATCGCGACCGCCTCGTCCCGCCCCCAGGCCAGCAATCCGTGCAATGTCCGCGAATTCATATGTCTCTCTCCCTTGCGCGAGTCCGTTCAGGCGGGCGCCATCCCGAGCCGGCCCTTGGCGTCGATCAGCGTCTGGCCCAACAATTTCGTCAGGGCGTAGATCGCATCGATGTGCGGCGTCGCGACATCGGCCATCCGCGCGAGTTCGATCACCGAGCCGATCAGCGCGTCGGCCTCGAGCACCCGGCCGATTTCGACGTCCTGCAACATCGAGGTCTTATGCGCGCCGACCGCCTCCGCGCCCGCGATGCGCTTTTCCAGCGAGATGCGCAGACGGATGCCGAACGCCTCGGCGACGGCCAGGGCCTCGCGCATCATTTCCAACGCGAGCGCCCGCGTCTTTGGATAACGGCAGATGTCCTGCAAGGTCGCATGCGTCAGCGCGCTGATCGGATTGAGGCTCAGGTTGCCCAGCAGCTTCGTCCAGATCTCGGTGCGCACGTCTGTCACGACAGGCGCCTTGAAGCCGGCTCCGCCGAAGATTTCCGATATCGCGGAGATTCTCTCGCTTTTCGCGCCATCGATCTCGGCCAGTGAAAAGCGATTTCCTTCGACGTGACGGATGACGCCCGGCCGCTCGATCTCGGCCGCGGGATAGACGACGGTCGCGATCACCCGGTCGATCGGCAGATGGTCGGCGATCACCCCGCCGGGATCGACGCTCTGCAGACGGACGCCCTCCCGAGATCCGCCGTGCTTGAAGAAATACCACCAGGGAATGCCGTTCTGTGCGGTGAGCACGAGCGTCCGCGGGCCGAGCATCGACCCGACTTCGGGCGCCACGGCGGCAACCTGGTGCGCTTTCATGCCCAGCACGATCAGATCGGGCTCGCCGAGATCGGCGATGCGGTCGCTCGCGGCTACGCGGGCGACGATGTCCTTGTCCTCCTGCCGAAGGACCAGGCCGTGCTCGCGAATGGCCTTCAGCTGCGCCCCGCGCACGACGACGCCGACCTCTTCACCGGCCTCGGCGAGCTTGGCGGCCAGCAGGCCGCCGATGGCCCCCGCGCCGATCACGCATATCTTCATCGAAAGACGCCTGCGGTGGTTGCGCGGCCGAGGGCCGGCGGAGCGCGGAGATTTAGCCCCGCGCGATCGAAATCGCAAAACGCGGCCTCGAGCGGGCTGGCGCCAACGTCGGGCGCGAGAGCCGCCCCGTCATTTTCCAGTTGACAGATCTAGACGCGGCGCCGGATAACTCGGTCGGATAACGCCTCGGGTCTCCCGGGGCGTTTTCGTCCGCGGTCTCGAGCCGAGGAAACGGGGGAGTGTCCCGAGCGGCAAAGGGGACGGACTGTAAATCCGTTGGCTTCGCCTTCGTAGGTTCGAGTCCTACCTCCCCCACCAACAATGAAATCACTGGTTTAGCAAGAAGCCGCCCGACTGAGGCGGATCGGCTTGATGAGCTTGGCGCCCAGCGCGTAGATTTCGCCGCCGGCGCGCACGCTGCCGGTCATCGAGACGAGATCGGTGTCCTTGTGCGAGACGAGATGCGCGCCGACGTTTCGTCCGTCGCCGGTGACCACATTGAGGACGCCTTCCGCTAGACCGGCGCGACGGGAGAGCTCCACCAGCATCAGCGTCGCGAGCGGCATCAGTTTGTGCGGCTTGACGACGATGGTATTGCCGGTGACGAGGGCCGGCCCGACCTTGCGGGCGAACAGGAGGTTGCGGTCGAATGCGGGCCGTCGCCGTTCGCCCCAATTCGAGTTTCGCCGGGTAGGCGGCAATTGATGGCCGTTTGAAATTGAACCGTCTGGAGCAAATAAATGGACTATATCAAGCTCGGCAGCACCGGCCTGGAGGTGTCTCGTATCTGCCTCGGTTGCATGACCTTTGGCATTCCTGATCGAGGCGCTCATACTTGGACGCTCGCCGACGAGAAGAGCCGGCCCATCATCAAACGAGCGCTCGAGCTCGGAATTAATTTCTTCGATACGGCCAATATCTATTCGGACGGCACCAGCGAGGAGATCGTCGGTCGGGCGCTGAAGGATTTTGCTACACGCGACGAAGTCGTCATCGCGACGAAAGTCTGGGCGCGGATGCGACCCGGCCCCAATGGGCAAGGCCTGTCGCGCCGCGCCATCATGACGGAGATCGATCACAGTCTCTGCCGGCTGGGCGTCGATCATGTCGATCTCTACCAAATTCATCGCAACGACCCGACCACCCCAATCGAAGAAACCATGGAGGCCTTGCACGACGTGGTGAAAGCCGGCAAGGCGCGCTACATCGGCGCCAGCAACATGGCCGCTTGGCAGTTCGCCCGCGCCCTCTATGTCGCGGAAATGCATGATTGGACGCGCTTCGCGACAATGCAAGATCACCTGAACCTCCTGTACCGCGAAGAGGAACGTGAAATGCTGCCGCTCTGTCGGGCTGAAGGCGTCGGCGTTATCCCTTGGAGTCCCATGGCGCGCGGACGGCTGACTCGGAATTGGGACGAAACAAGCGGGCGGCAGGAAACGGACGAATTCGGCAAAACGCTCTACACGAAGACTTTCGAGGCGGACCGCGCCGTGGTTGAGCGTGTGGCCGCGGTTGCGAAGTCCAGAGGCGCTCCTCGCGCGCAAGTCGCGCTGGCTTGGGTGCTGCAGAAACAGGAGGTCACTGCGCCAATCATCGGGGCCTCGAGGCTCGAGCATCTCGACGACGCCGTAGCAAGCTTGTCACTGAAACTGACAGCCGACGAAATTGCCGCGCTCGAAGAGCCTTACGTGCCTCATCCCGTTGCGGGCTAATCGATGGGCTAGCCGGCATGCGTCATGTCGCAGCTCCGAAAACGCGCTACGAACGTAACGCAACGAACGGCGCGCTCCAGCACGAAGAAGATCGGACAACTCAAACGTCTCGCGACAGCCGCGACGGGCTGCACGCGGAGCGTCGAATTGAAGCATTAATTCCACACCGTCGCCTCAGTTGGTATCGAGGCCGCCGCGCCTCCGAGCCGCACCGAAGCGTGAAGGGGCTTGTCCCCCCTCCTCTCGCCGCGCGAAGATCGCGTGCACCGAACACTAGCGAGGACGAAATGCGGGCAATCTTGATCACGGCGCCGGGCGTCGAGAACAATCTTTCGATCGTCGAGGTACAAGAGCCGTCGCCCGGACCTGGCCAAGTGCTGATCGACGTCGCGTATGGCGGCTGCAACTTCGCCGATACGATGATCGCGAAGGGGACCTATCCCCATCCCAAAGGCTATCCGATCGTCGGGGGCCTCGAAATCTCGGGGCGCATCGCTGGGCTCGGACCCGGAGTTGACGGCGTCGCCGTCGGCGATCGCGTCGCGGCGTTCTCCGAGGAGGCCGGCGGCTTCGCCGAGCGCTGCGTCGTCCCCGCGGAACGACTCGCGCGGATCCCGGATGCGATGAGCCTCGAGGTCGCCGCGACCTTTCCGATTCAGGCGCTGACCGCTTGGCACATGCTACACAATGTCAGCGTGACCAGGGCTGGGGACGTGATCCTTCTGCATGCGATCGGCGGCGGTCTCGGCCTGTTCGCGACGCAACTGGCGGTGCATGCGGGGGCGATTGTGATCGGCACGGTCGGCACGCGGGCTAAGGAAAAGCGCGCGCTCGAATGTGGCGCGGCCCTGGTCGTCAATCGCCAGGATGAGGATTTCGTCGCCGCCGTCATGGCGTTCACTCGGGGCAGGGGCGCCGACAAGCTCATCGACTCCACGGGCGCCAGCATTCTCGACCGCAGCTTCGCCTGCATCCGAAAGCTCGGACACGTCGTGAGCTACGGCGAAGCCGAAGGGCGCCCGCTTCCCAATCTCTGGGAGAGGCTGGTGGCGAGGTCGCTCACCTTCACGCGCTTCCATCTCGGTCATGTCGATTTCGGCTCCGAAAAATGGCGTCGAAGTCTCGATGAAGTCGTGGGCGGCATCGCCGAGGGACGGCTGAAGGTTTACATCGAGGCCGTGCTCCCATTCGAGCAGGCGGGCGAAATGCTCGATCGGCTTTCGTCGCGGCAAGTGTCGGGGAAACTGATCCTCGCCGTCAATCCGGCGTGATGGGCGCCCCGCTGTCCGCTCAGACCGGAATGCGGATGCTCGCCCGCAATCCGCCAATAGGACTGGTAGACAGGACGATGTCGCCGCCGTGGGCGCGGGCGATGTCGCGGGCGATCGCCAGGCCGAGACCGGAACCGCCCTCATCCTGGTTGCGGGCCTCGTCCAGCCGCAGGAAAGGACGAAAGACATTTTCCCGGTGCTCGGGCGCAATGCCGGGTCCGTCGTCGTCGACGTTGATCGTGACGAAACGTTGCTCGCGCCCCGCGGCGACGATCACGTTGCCGCCGTATCGCTGGGCGTTGGCGACGAGATTGCCGACGCAGCGTTTCATCGCCAGCGGCCTGACCTTCACGTTGAGGTCGCCCTTCGCCTCTATGCTCAGGCGGCCGCCATGACGCGCGGCCCCGGCGCGCAGTTCCTCGAGCGTCGAGCGCAGATTCGTCAGCATCGTCAGCTCGCCTCCATCGCCTCGGGCGAACGCCAGATAGCCTTCCAGCATCGCCTGCATTTCGTCGACGTCCTGTTGCAGCGGCTCGGTTTCCGTCGAGTCTTCGATCATCGCGAGCGAAAGCCTGAAACGTGTGAGGATAGTCCTGAGATCGTGGCTGACGCCGTTCAGCATGGTCATGCGCTGTTCGGCGGCGCGTTCGATGCGCCGCTTCATCTCGATGAAGGCATATCCGGCTTGTCGAACTTCACGTGCGCCGCGCGGCTGAAATTCGAGATCGCGGCCTTTCCCGAAGTCCTCCGCGGCGGCCGCCAAACGCAGGATGGGGCGAATTTGATTGCGGAGAAACAGGATCGCCACGACCAACAGGACGATCGACGCGCCGAGCATCCAGAGAATGAAAATGTGAACGTTGGCGTCGTAAGCGAGGCTTCGCCGCGTGACGAAACGCAACACGCCGAAGCCGAGATCGACGCGAATCTCCATCAGTCCGGAGCGGCCGACCGCATCGAGCCAAAACGGCTCGCGGATTTGGCCGCCCAGCTCGTGGGGCAACGCCCGGGTCAGCGGATCCAGGACGTCGAAAAATGTGTGAGGCATCCGCGGCGGCAGCGCCTGCGGCGGCATCAACTCGACATCCATGCGAAGCCGCTCGCGGGCAATCGTGCGCAACCGCTTGTCGTCCGCGCCGCGCGGAAGGTCCCGATAGAGGTCGATCATCGCGCCGACGTCACGCGCCACCGCCGCCGACAAGCGGTGCGCCACCAATTCGCTGTGCTGTTGCATGAAGACGTAGGCGACCGCGGTCTGCAGCAGCACCATCGGCACGATCACGATCAGCAGAGAGCGGGCATACAGTCCCTTGGGCAGAAGGTTCGCGAGCGATCTGGCGCCCCGCCGCCACAATATGCGCCCTCGCAGAAGCGCCTCGCGCCCAGGCGATCCGAACGTCGTGGTCACGGATCGACGACCAACTTGTAACCGGATCCTCGCGCCGTCTGCAGGTGGAGCGGGTTGGTCGGGTCTCGCTCGATCTTGCGGCGCAACCTGTTGATCTGCACGTCGACCGTTCGTTCTTGCGCGCTCGCTCCCGGAGACGAGAGCGCTTCTCGGGAGACGCTCATCCCGGGAGTCGCGCCCAGCAGGCGCAGAATTTCTCGTTCCCGCTCGGTAAGCCTGACGATTTCCTCGCCATTGCGCAATTCGCCGCGTTCCAAATAGAAGACGAAGGCCCCAAAGCGGAGCACGGTTTCTTCCGTATCGACGGGGCCGGAGCGGGTGCGGCGCAAGATCGAGGCGATGCGGAGCAACAATTCTCTCGGCTCGTAAGGTTTGCCCAGGTAGTCGTCGACGCCGACCTCGAGACCCCGTACGCGATCTACAGCGTCCGATCTCGCGGTGAGCATGAGAATCGGGATTTCGGAGCGCTTTCGCAGACTCGCCGCGAGGTCCAATCCGTTTTCCCCCGGCATCATGACGTCCAGCACGATGATCTCGAAGGCGAGACCCTCGAGGAACGCGCGCGCTTCCGCCGCCGAGGCCGCCACCGTGACGCGATAGCCGTGTTTTCGGAGGAAAGCGGAAAGCAGCACGCGCAATCTTCGGTCGTCGTCGACGACGAGGACGTGCGGAGCATCGTCGTGGGGCGGGATTTGCGTCGCGATCATACGTCACTCCGACGGCGGCGCGCCCTGAGCTTTGGCAGGCGCCCGCCCCGCGCCGATCAACTCCAAGACCCTCTCGCGGTGCGAGGGCTCGATCATCGCGAGCAAGAACGCGACGGCGTGGTCTTTACCAAACGGGCCCAGGCGTTCCGTGGCGCCTGAAAATCGCCTAGTCTGCACACGAGCGAGCTCGCGCGCCAGCTTCTCGCCCTCGGAAGTCACATAAAGCTGGCGATGGCGCCGATCCAGCGCTCCGGCCCGCGCCTCTATGAAATTTTGGGCGATCAGCTCCTTCAGCACGCGATTCAGGCTCTGCTTGGTGATGCGCAAGATTTCGAGCAGCGAAGCGATCGTCAATCCGGGCTGCCGGCTGACGAAATGCAGGACGCGATGGTGAGCGCGTCCGAATCCGTAGGCCTCGAGGAGCCGATCGGCGTCGCCGACGAAGTCTCGATAGGCGAAATAGAACAATTCGATCAGGTCGTACATAGGCGCATCGCCCGGGTCGGACGCGCTGCGCTCTTCGGATTTGAGGCGGGTCGGCATGAAGGGCGCCATTAGGTCAGCCTCATTGACATATTTGCGCGACCCGTGTATGCAATGCCAGCTCTCGGTGATAGAACCCGGCGATATCAAAAGCAAAGTCGGCCCTTTCGAGGAAATGAGGAGTACGCCATGGCGGGTCAGACTTTCGACGATCGGGACGGCTGGATATGGTTCGATGGCGAACTCGTGCCCTGGCGCGACGCCAGAGTGCACGTCCTGACCCACGCCATGCACTACGGCAGCGCGGTGTTCGAAGGCGAAAGAGCCTACGGCGGCGAAGTCTTCAAGTCGTCTCAGCATTCCGAACGTCTGATAGAATCCGGACGAATCCTCGATTTCGAGGTGCCGTTCAACGTCGCCCAGATCGACGCCGCGAAGTCGCTGGTTCTCGCCAAGAACAGCTTCGCCGACGCGTACGTGCGACCCATCGCCTGGCGCGGGTCGGAGATGATGGGCGTTTCGGCGCAACACAACAAGATTCATTTGGCGATCGCCGCCTGGGATTGGCCGAGCTACTTCGATCCCGCGCAAAGGATGAAGGGAATCCGGCTCGACATTGCGGAATATCGCCGCCCGGACCCTGCGACCGCGCCCACGCGCGCGAAGGCTTCCGGCCTGTACATGATATGCACGATTTCCAAGCATCGGGCGGAGCGACGAGGTTTCGCCGACGCGCTGATGTTGGATTGGCAGGGCCGCGTCGCCGAATGCACGGGCGCAAATGTTTTTTTCGTGAAGGATGGCGCGCTCCACACGCCCATCGCCGACTGTTTCCTCGACGGCATCACGAGGCAGACGGTGATCGAAGCGGCGCGTCGACGCGGCGTCCCGATCATCGAGCGCCGCATTATGCCCGACGAACTGCCGAGCTTTTCGGAATGCTTCATCACCGGAACCGCCGCCGAAGTCACCCCGGTCGGCGAGATCGGAGCGCTCAAATATACCCCGGGCGCACTCACCGCCGCGCTCGTCGAGGAGTATAGCGCAGCAGTCCGGCCGAGGTCGTGAGCTTGTAGCCGCGCTCGCCTCTACCCCGCGACGACTGCCGGCGCTCTCTCCGCCGGCGGCGTGTTGCGGCTGCGCCCCGAGCGCACGACCCCGTCGATGACGGTCATGCCCACGCCCGGCAAATCGCCGAGCGCGACGCTCTGCAGCAGCGTCGCCCCGGCCGAGTGCTGGGCGCGGTCCATGAAGACGAAATCCGCGGATCGCCCGACCTCGATCAGCCCGCAATCCAGCCCGCGCATCCGCGCGGAGTTGCCCGTCGCGAAGCAGAAAGCGACTTCCGTGGGAATTTCGCCCAGCGAAGCCAGCAGCGAGACCATCCGGAGAATCCCGAGCGGTTGCACGCCCGAGCCGGCCGGCGCGTCGGTGCCCAGGATCACGCGATCGAGTTCGCCGAGTTCCTTGGCGGTACGCAGCGTCAGCAGCGCCGCGCGCTCGTTGCCGTTGTGGACCAGCTCCAGCCCGCGCTTGCAAGCTTCGCACAGGCCGACGATCTGATCGTCCGGCAGCGCCGTGTGGCCGCCGTTGACGTGCCCGATCACGTCGGTATCGGCTTCCAGCACGATGTCCTTGTCGATCAGGCCCGAGCCGGGAATCGAGGGGCCGCCGGTATGGATCGTGCTGTTGATGCCATATTTGCGCGCCCAGGCGACCATCTTGCGCGCGGTCGGGCCGTCCTTCACCCCGCCGAGGCCCACCTCGCCGAGAAAGCGCACGCCCGCGGCAGCGAGCTCCTGGAAATCGTGCTCCTCCATGCCCGGCTCGATCACCGGCGCGCCGGCATGGACCTTCACCCCGCTGGCGCGGAAATTCGAGAACGTGCGCTGCGCCGCGATCGCCAGCGCCTTCAGCCCCACGATGTCGCGCGGGCGCCCTGGCGTGTGCACCTCGCCGGCGGAGACCATGGTCGTGACGCCGCCGTGCAGGCAGGAATCGATCCAGCCGAGCTGGTTCTGCCGCGGCGTCCAGTCGCCGGCGACGGGGTGGACGTGGCTGTCGATCAGGCCGGGCGCGAGCGTCACTCCGTGGGCGTCGATCGTCGTCGTCGCGCCGGAAAGATCGAGATCCGCGGCGCGCCCGATCGCGGTGATGCGGCCATCGATCGCGAGGATCGCGTCGGCGTCCAAAATCGGCTTGCCGATGTCGCCGCTCAGCATCAGGCCGATGTTCTTGATCGCCAGCTTGGCCGGCGCCCCCGAGGCCGCCGGTTCATCGTGGGCCATGCTGTCTCCCAAAACGCTCGAGGGCTATCGGCGCATTCATTCGCTGGCAAACAGTAGAGCGCGGCGCGCCCGTCTGGCAAGCGGGCGAGAGCCTAGCGCCAAGCGTCGATGCGGTCGTCGCGCCGCCCCGCTCATGGCGACCAGGACGCCCGGCGCTTCGGTGAGCCAGACGAATTCACCGTAGAACGCAGGCGCCGATTTCAGTTCTGCATCGAGCGATTTCAAAGCGCTAGGCGCCTTTTTCTGCAACCTCGTCCTTCTCGCGGCCCGTCAGCCGGAGTGGCGCACGGTCAGCCGGCGCCCGTGTACCAGATCTAGTAGGTCCGAGGCTTCCGAGCCCAACCATTTCCGGGCGCGGATTCAATCTTTTCAAGCCGTTACGGCGCGATTTCCGGGCGACTCCGCCCGTCGACGTCGACCCGATCCGCGCGACGGCCTTGGGAAGGAGCGGAAGCGGCGGAATAAAGGCGGCCTCCCAAGCTTTTTGCCAAGCCTTTCCAAAACTGGGCTGTTTTCGTCCAAGGATTTCCAAAGAAAGCTTTGGCGGTTTTGTGGGATTTCAAGGGGTTACAAGGGATCCAAGTAAGAGGGGCAAAAGTCCGGGCGAAGCCCGATTTGTAGACGCGGGCGCTGACCGCGTCCGGCGCGAAGCGCCTGGTTTTCCGCGGTCGCGGCGGCGCAGAGAAGCGCGGTCAGCGCCCGCGCCTAC
>JBAQGU010000668.1:0-12193 GCA_049287975.1 Roseiarcus sp. | reverse complement strand
AATGCCGGCCTCAGCAACTCCCATCCCATCATCATAGCGGCAATATTGAATCTGTCGCCCTTTTGGGCGGCTCTCGTGGCGCTGCTCATATCCAGGGTTCCCATTCCGGTCTCGCCGCCGATCTTCTTCAGTTGCCTGGTCGGCGCGTTTGTGGGCGCGATGGCGGTGGCCTGGAGCCAGATCGGCGGCGACAGCAAGCAGACGATGAGCGAAGTGGTGAATAATCTCCTGCATGGCAGCTGGATTTACGCCGTCCCGGTACCGATATGTTCCGCCTTGGGTGGAACGCTGATAGGGAAGTGGTTTACAAAATACGATGAGTCGGGCACGATAGCGGCGAATTTCTTAGTGTCGACTTCGGTATTGATACCAATTACTCTATTACTATTGTATTCTCGCTCCGAATTGCGTTTCGACAAACAGTGGCCAGCCATAATATTGATGATGTTCGGCACGATCGTAGCTGCGTCCTTGGGTCGTGTTCTCTATCAAGTCGCGTTGACGACCACCGGTAACGACAACGGCTTCGTCACGATGTTTTTTCTATTGGTCCCGGCGCTGACCGGTTTGATTTCGCTACCGCTGTCATGGTGGATTCCCGACCTGCATTTTACCGTGGTCCCGATATTCTTTTTTGGCCTGCTGGCCATCGCGGCCTCATTGCTGCTATTTTCTCTCAAGTCCTGGAGGTAGAAAACCTTGCTCCAATCGGGAAAGCGGGGAGGTCCCCGCTTTCCGCGCCGACAGAGCGTCAGATCGTATTCTTGCCCATCTGCTCCGAGATATAGTCGGCCTGACGAATAGCCAGCGAGACGATCGTCAGGGTCGGATTCTCCGCTCCGCCGGTCGTGAACTGCGAGCCGTCCGAGATGAACAGGTTCTTGACGTCATGCGTCTGGCCGTGCGCGTTGACCACGCCGTCGCGCGCCCGCTCGGACATGCGGTTCGTTCCGAGGTTATGCGTCGAGGGATAGGGCGGCGTGGGGAAGACGTCGGTCGCGCCCGCGGCCTCGTAGATCGCCTTGCCGCGTGACCAGGCGTGGGCGCGCATCGCGACGTCGTTGGCGTGGTCGTCGAAATGCACGCTGGCGACGGGCATGCCGAATTTGTCCTTGGCGACGGGGTCGAGCGTGACGCGGTTGGTTTCTTGCGGCATGTCCTCGCCGACGATCCACATGCCGGCCATGTTCTCGTAGGAGTCGATCGCGGAGGTGAAATCGCGGCCCCAGGCGCCCGGGTTGAGGAACGCCACGATGAAGGGCAGGCCCAGCGACAGCGTCTCGAGTTCATAGCCGCCGACGAAGCCGCGTTTCCTGTCCGTCGCCGCTTCGTCACGCACAATGCCCGCCATGGTCGTGCCCCGCCACATGCGCACCGGCTTGTCGAACACGCCATAGACCGACGCGGTCATGTGCCGCATGTAGTTGCGCCCCACTTGGCCGGAAGAATTGGCGAGTCCGTCGGGGAACATCGTGGACGCCGAATTGAGCAGCAGGCGTGGGCTTTCCAGCGAATTGCCTGCGATTGCGACGACGCGCGCCTTCTGGCGCTGCATCTTGCCGTCCTTGTCGGCGTAGACGACCCCGGTCGCCTTGCCCGAAGCGTCGTGCTCGATTTTGACGACTTGGCTGTCGGGTCTGACTTCGAGCTTGCCGGTCGCCTCTCCCTTGGGAATTTCGGCATAGAGCGTCGACCATTTCGCGCCGGACTTGCAGCCCTGGAAGCAGAAGCCGATTTGCTGGCAGGCCCCGCGTCCGTCGCGCGGCTGCGAATTGATCGCCATGCGGCCAGTGTGAACTTCCTTGTAGCCGACTTTCTTGGCGCCCGCTTCGAGCACTTTGAAATTGTTGTTGCCGGGCAGGCCGGGGATATTGTTGGTGCGGGTCACCCCCATCTTGTCTTCGGCCTTGGCGTAGTAAGGTTCCATCTCGGCCAGCGTTATCGGCCAATCCAACAGATTGGCGCCGGCGATTTCGCCGTAATGCGTTCGCGTCTTGAATTCGTGTTCCTGGAGCCGCAACGAGGCGCCGGCCCAATGCACTGTCGAACCGCCGACGGATTTGACGATCCAGGCGGGAAGATTGGGGAAATCCTTGTGGACGCGCCACGAACCGGACGTCGTGCGCATGTCCTTCCAAGCGAGCTGGATGAACGAGTCCCATTCGTCGTTGACGAAATCCTCGATTTCGTTACGCGCGCCTGCTTCCAGGATCACGGTTTTGATGCCTTTCAGCGCCAGTTCCGTGCCGAGCGTGCCGCCGCCGGCGCCTGAACCGACGATGACGACTACCGAATCGTCGTTGAGATCAAAGTTTGGCATGATCGTATCTCCCGCCGGGGTCAGAGCCACTGGATGTCGTTGAAGCCGCGATTGACGTAGCCGCCCTTCGATGCGCTTTCACCCTCGTAGCCGAATAGCGGCCAGACCTCCTTTTGATTGTAGAGGCTGACGATGAGATCGGAGCGAATGCCCTGGAAGAACGCGCCGCCCTGGATCGGACGCAGCAGCGCGACGCGCTCGGCCTCCCAGCCGACATCGGCATAGGCGACGCCATGTGACGCCTTGGCGTCGGCATCGAGCGCCGCTACGCCGACTTCGAATGAGGCCAAGGTCGCCGGGTCCTTGCCCGCCTTCTCGTCGTAGCCCTTCACAGCGACGGCGTAGAACCTGTCGGCCAGCCGGTCGTGCGGATAAATGTCGCGCGCCAGCTTGACGAGCGTGCGCGCCGTTTCCGGCTTCAGAGCCTTGACCTCGAGGCCCCAGGCCTCCCCGAGACAAATCAAGGCGCCGTTGGAAATGACGATCGCGCTGACGCCGGCTCGCGTGAGAAACGCCCGCCGATCGAGGCCGTGCGGTCGGGAAATTGCGCTGCGTGACATGACGGTTTCCTCCTCATTTCTGGTTGCCTACTTTCTTGCGTCGTCTCGGCCGTATCGGCCGTGGCGCTGCAAAACCTCGATCTTGTAGCCATCGGGGTCCTCGACGAAGAAGAAACGCGCCATCAGCGCGCCCTCGCGATGGAATTCCTTGATCGGATTGACATTGATCCCCGCTGCCGTCATGCGCGCATGTTCGGCCTCGAGGGCGTCGACGGCGAAAGCGATATGGCCGTAGCCCGCGCCCAAATCGTAAGGCTCGGTGCGGCCGTGATTGATCGTCAGCTCCACCTCGAACGGCGTCTCGGCGTTGCTGAGATAGACCAAGGTGAAACTTTCGAAGACGTAGCGATCGGCGATGCCGAGGCCGAAGGCCTTTTCATAGAAAGCGACCGAGCGCGCCTCGTCGAGCACGCGGATCATCATGTGGATCGCTTTAGCCATGGCCGGGCTCCTCAAGAAGGCGCTTTGAGCGTCTTCAGAAATTCGATGACTTTGGCGCGTTTGGCGGGATCGGCCTGGTGATAGGGCATCACGACGCCCGGCCGCATGGCCTGCGCATTCTCGATCCATCTATCGAGATGGGCTTCGTCCCACACCCAATCGGCGCTCTTCAGCGCATCGGAATATTTGAACTCATCGAGCGCGCCGGCCTTACGCCCGAAGACGCCGACCAGGTTCGGCCCCTGGCGCGGCGCGGCGCCGGCCTCGATCGCGTGACAGGTCCCGCAACTCTTGAGGAATTGGGCGCGGTTCGGGTCGTCCTGCGCGCGGGCCGCGGCCGTGCAGGCCGCTAGCCCGGCGATCATGCTCATCGCGCGCATCATCGAGCCCGAGGAAAATCGCATCGCCTTGTCGCCCCTCCCCATCGTTTCTCCCGACAGGTTAGGTCGCGGATCGAAGAAACGGGTAGTAGTGGGCTACTACGCGGCGGGTGGGGACGACGATTTCCCGACGAGAGCGAAATCGCGGCGCGCTTCTCGCTGCAATTCGCTGGCGGCCGCGGCGTGGCCGCGCACGTCCGCGGCATAGGTCAGGCAGGCGCAGCGCAGCAGCGACGTGAAATTATTCGGCTCGCCTTCGAAATCGAGCACCTCGTCGTGCAGACGCGTCAGCAGTCGGCCGACGCTGACGTCTTGCGACGCGGCGATCTCCTCTAGAATCTGCCAGAACGCCGCCTCCAGCCGAATCGAAGTGACGTGGCCGGACAGACGGACGGAGCGCGTCTCGTAGGCATAACGCTTGGGATCGATGTTCGAGAAAATGTGGCACATGACGCTGGTCCTCGCATCGACGTTTCCATACCCTACGGTCGAATCTGGCGCTGTTGCGCTCAGAGCCCGGATGATGCGCTCTGGATCGCGCATTGTCACGTGGGACTAGAGGCGGCGCTGCCGAACAATTGAATCTAAAGGCTGCTGTGCGGTCGCGCGGAGCGACGGGTTGGCCGCACTTGGTCCGACGATTCCCGGTCGTGACGCCTGGAAGGCAGAACCGGCCAGTTACACGGCGAGCTTCTCGGCCAGAGCGCCGAGGTCGGCGGCGACCACGTCCCATTCCTGGTCGGGGCGCAGATCAGTAGTCTGGTTCGGACCGTGCTCGGCAGGACGCGGTATGAAGGCGGTTCGCAGACCGCACTTACGCGCCGCGGCGAGGTCGCCGTTGTGCGCGGCCACGAGGCAGATCTGTTCCGGGCGCATCGCCAGAATATCGGCCGTGCGCAAGTAGGCTTCTGGCATCGGCTTATAGGCTTGCACGACTTCGGCGCCGAGGATCGCGTCCCAGGGCAGCCCGGCGCGCTTCGCCATGTCGAGCATCAGCGCGATGTTGCCATTGGAGAGCGTTGCGATGATGAAGCTCGTCTTCAATCGCGTGAGGCCGGCGACGGCATCGGGCCATGGGTCCAGGCGATGCCAAGCCAGATTCAATTCGTTCAGTTCCGAGGCGGGCACGGTTGCCGGGTCGATGCCGAAGTCGGCCAGAATGGTTTCCAAGTTCTCTCGATGCAGCACATCCAACCGTGTGAAGCGCCGCCGTCCGCTTCGCACCTGTTCCATGGCCGGTTGATAGCTGGCGCGCCAGGCGTCCGCGAAAGCCAACGGATCGACCAATTCCGCGCCGCGCCGCCGCAGGAAAGGCGTCGCGTCGCGAGCCACCCCGCTTCGCCAGTCGACGACGGTCCCGAACACGTCAAAGAGCAAAGCTCGCACGCCGTTCAACGCCATCCGACATTCTCCTGCCGCTCACGGGCCTTCGATTGTCAATATCCCGAGAGCGGCGCGTGGTCGATGGCTTCGCCCGCTCGAGGACCGCGAGGCGTGGCGGGTGTTGCTCCGCAGGGATCAGATGGAGGCCTCAGATCAACTTGGCGTCCAATGTGATTGCGGCGTTGAGGACCTTAGAGACCGGGCAGTTCTTCTCGGCGTCGCCGGCCATCCGAGCAAACGCGGCTTCGTCCAGGTTCGGCACTTGGGCGCGCAGCGTCAGGGCTGAGCGACTGATGCGGAATCCTTGGCCCTCCGGCTCGAGAGTGACCGCGGCCTCGGTATTGAGCTCTGTGGGGGTATAGCCGGCGCCCTGCAGTTGAAAGGCCACCGCCATGGTGAAGCATCCGGCATGAGCGGCGGCGATCAACTCTTCAGGATTCGTGCCCTTCTCGTTCTCGAAGCGGGTCCTGAAGGAGTACGGGGTCGCGGCGAGCACGCCGGAATCCGTGGAAAGATTGCCGCTGCCGTCGCGACCCGTGCCGCGCCATACGGCTTTTGCCTTGCGTATCATGTTACATCTCCTTGCTGACTTCACATTTGAAGCTTCGTCCGCGTCGCGATGGAGGTCAGCTCACACCCGCTGCAGCTGGAGTCCGACCTGGCCTATGCTGGTCTGTCGAGAGGCGCTCCAAGGATCGCACGCTGGTATTCCGCGAGTAACACCGGTTCCTCGATCGACCCATGATGATGAAACTGCCGCCATACGCCTTTCATCTTGATAAACAGGCGTGACGTGCGGATGCGGACATCGAGGCTCTCGATGGGTGTCTCGCAGATGCCCTTCTCGCGCCCGACGAACAGATTCCAATCGCTCCCGCCGCCCTGACTGGTGAAATCGTGGAACCCGACTCGAACGGTCGCCGGCCCGTTGAACAGTTTCGAATATCCCTCGCGAATCGCAAGCCAGCCGCGCCTCATGCCGCCGAACGGACTGTCCATGCTCGGCGCATCCCCGTCCGCCCAATTGGCGGTGAGCCCATCGAGATCTCTGGCATTGAATGATCGGTAGAAGTCGATCAGCGCGTCGAGCGGGCCGCCGTCCCCGGCTAGCGCTTCGGCGCCGGTGATCTCGATCAGATTGGACGGCATTGCGATATCCTCCTTCCAGGCGTCGGGAGTTGAAAGACTCGAGCGTGCGGCCCCGGGGCATTTGTGAGTTCGGGCGGTAGTTGCGCTCTCGACTGGCGACTGAAGGCCGCGGTGTACGGGCGGAGCAAACCCGCCTCGTTCAACGACCGCGACAAAAGTGGTCATACGAGCGAGGCGATCCATTTCCTGACGCTCCCTGCCCCGAACGATCGCTCCCGCGACGCCGGCGTTCTTCCGGGAGCGCACGGTCATTTCGATAATGCACTTCCCGAGATGAGGACGACGCTGGCGGGGCGCTGGCGCATGACGTGACCCTCGGTCCCCGTTGCGACGATTCTACGAGAAACCGCAAAGGCTCAGCCGCGCCATGGACGCCATGGATAAGGCCGCGGCTAAAGCTTTTTCATCACCAGGGCTCGATCTGCGTGCGTTTCTTGCCGGCCCGCGGCGGCTGGACGGCGACGCTGTTCAAACCGCGCAGGATCCAGCGACGGGTGTCGGCGGGATCGATCACGTCATCGATCTCGAGCACCGAGGCCGTGTTGATCGCCTTCCCCTGTTCGTAACTGAGCGCCACCCGTTTGCGGAATTCGGCCTCGCGTCCGGGCGGGTCGTCGATCGCCGCGAGTTCCTTGCGGTAAGCGAGGCGCACGGCTCCTTCGAGTCCCATGCCGCCGAACTCGCCCGTCGGCCACGATACGCTGAAGATCGACGC
Organism: Roseiarcus sp.; assembly: GCA_049287975.1. Taxonomy (GTDB): domain Bacteria; phylum Pseudomonadota; class Alphaproteobacteria; order Rhizobiales; family Beijerinckiaceae; genus Roseiarcus. The sequence goes on along the minus strand of JBAQGU010000668.1, from coordinate 5,245 downwards.
GTGGTAGTGGCCGCCCGCCATGGCCATCGCTCCCAATCCATAGCCCTTGCGCAGGACAACCGTGAAATAGGGAACGGTGACGGTGGCGCCGTTGACGAACATACGGCACGCGCGACGCACCAGCGCCTGACGTTCGGCGTCCGGGCCGACCATGAAACCGGGCGTGTCGGTCAGGGAAATGATGGGCAGATCGTGGGCATCGCAAAGCTGGACGAATCGCGCCCCCTTGTCGGACGCATCGGCATCGATCGCGCCCCCGAGATGCGCCGGATTGTTGGCGATGACGCCAAAGGGCCTGCCCTCGATCCTGATCAACGCGGTAATGATCCCGACTCCGAACCGCGCGCGCAATTCTAGCACCGAGTCGGCATCGGCCAGGGTGCGGACGACTGACCGGATATCGTAGACACGCAGGCGGTTCTCGGGGATCGCCTTACGCAACAGACGCTGATCGGCGCACGTCCAGTCGGCTATGCGGCCCTGGAAATAAGAGAGATACCGCTTCGCCACGGAAACCGCGTCGGCTTCGTCCTCGACGACCACGTCGATCACGCCGTTCGGCGCCTGCATGGCGACGGGTCCAACCTCCTGCGGCTCATACATGCCCAAGCCGCCGCCTTCGATCATCGCCGGACCGCCCATGCCGATGGTGGCGCTCGCCGTTGCGATGATGACGTCGCAGCAGCCCAACAATGCCGCATTCCCTGCGAAGCAGCGGCCGTGGACGATGCCGATCAGCGGTACGAGGCCGGAAAGCCCTCCGAACAGGAACCAGGTGGGGAGGTCGCCGCCGGATACGCCGACATGCGCCTTGTCGGTGTCGCCCGGCCGACCGCCTCCCCCCTCGGCGAACAGAACCACGGGTCGCCGCAACTGCGCCGCCAAACGGTAGAACCGATCCTGCTTCTTGTGATTCATCGTGCCCTGGGTGCCGGCTAACACCGTGTAGTCGTAGGCGGCGACCGCGCAAGCGCCGCGATCCTCGCCGAACCGGGCGGCGTCGACCGTGCCCAGGCCGACGATCAAGCCATCGGCCGGGGTGGTGCGCAAAAGTTCTTCCATCGGACGTCGGCTTCGCTGCGCCGCGACGGTCAGCGCGCCATATTCGATGAAGCTTCCGGGGTCGCAGAGATCCTCGACATTCTGCCGCGCGGTACGGCCGCCCTTTGCATGGCGCCGGGCGACAGCGTGGCCGCGAGCAGCGTCATGAGTCAACTCATGGCGAGCAATCACTTCAGCGAGATCGGCGCGAATCGCGTCCAGATCCGAGGATTCGAGCGTCGAGGTCGTCGCGCCTTCCACGTCTCGAGGTTCGATGAACAGCAGAGATTGACCCACCGCCGTCACATCGCCCTTGGCCGCCACGATCGATCGTACGAGACCGCTGCTCGAAGCCGTGACGACGTGCTCCATCTTCATCGATTCGAGCACGACGAGCTGCTGTCCCTCATGCACCGTCTCGCCGGCGGCCACGTCGATTGCGGCCACGACGCCGGTCATCGGCGCCCGCACGGCGATCGTACCTTCTGGACCGGCTGGCGACGGCGCCGTCGACGCGGCCGAATCATCGATTTCATCGAAAATCGCTTCCCCCGGTCTGGCCGCCGCCGCCTCGACGAACGCAGTCATATGGGCGTCGAGAAACCGGGTGCTGACATGGTTCGACGCCACGTCGGGATGGTCCAGCACCATCCTCAGGAAGCCGATATTGGTGTCCAATCCCTCGATACGGAATTCACTGAGCGCGCGTCGGGCCCGCAGGATGGCGTCCCCGTAATCGGCTGTCAGTGAATGGACGATCAGTTTCGCGAGGAGCGAGTCGAATTTCGGACTGGGCGCGAAGCCGCCGTAGCCATAGCCATCGATGCGCACTCCTGGTCCCGATGGCGGCTCGTAAACCTTGATCACGCCGGTGGACGGAAGAGCGATGCCGTCGGCGCGCATGGTCTCCGTGTTGATCCGGAGCTCGATGGCAAAGCCGTTCGGATCGACGCGACTCGCATGGCGGATTCCGATTCGATCGAGGGTCTCGCCCGCCGCGATCCTGAGCTGGGCCTTTACCAGATCGACGCCAGTCACTTCTTCGGTGACGGTGTGCTCGACTTGCAGGCGCGGATTGGCCTCGATGAAGACGAAGCGCTCTTCCCGGCCGGACGGCGCCAGAAACTCGAACGTGCCGAGCCCGGCATACCGGGCCTCACGCGCGATGGCCAACGCGGCGCTGGTCAGGGCGTCACGGGCGGACGCGGACAGCGTCGGGCTCGGGGCGATCTCCATGAGCTTCTGATGACGGCGCTGGATGCTGCACTCGCGCTCGCCGAGATGGACGATGTTGCCGTCGTGATCGCCGACCACCTGCACCTCGATGTGCCGGGCGTCGGGAACAATCTCTTCGACATAGACATCGTCGCGACCGAATGCCGACTTGGCCTCGGACCGGCAGCGGTCATACGCCTTTTCCAACTCAGCGATGCTGAAAGCCATGCGCATGCCTCGGCCGCCGCCGCCGGCGACGGCCTTGATCATGATCGCGCCGCCGGGGCCGAGCGTGGCGAGGAAGTCGCGGGCCTGGTCCAGACTGGCGGGGCCGCCGGTTCCCTTCAGAATCGGGACGCCGCAACGGTCGGCCAACGCGCGAGCCGCAACCTTGTCGCCGAACAATTCCAGCAATTCCGGGCGCGGTCCCACGAATATCAGGTCAGAATCGGCGCAGGCGCGTCCGAACTCGGCGTTCTCGCTCAGGAATCCGTAGCCCGGATGCACCGCGTCGCAGCTCTCTTCCCGGGCGACGGCAATCATCTGACCGATATCCAGATATGGCGCCGCGCCGGATCCGGACAGGGCGACCGATTTATCGACGCGTCGAACATGAAGGGAGCGCGAATCGTCCTCGGAATAGACGCCAATCGAGCGGATCCCCATTTCGGCCGCAGCGCGAGCGACGCGGATGGCAATTTCGCCGCGATTCGCGATCAGGAGCGTTTTTATGGTCATCGACGCTATTTTCACCCCGCTTCGACTTTGCTATCGGTGGCCTGTCGCGGGCTCTGCCAGATGCCGGGCGTATCGTCGAGGGGAGCACCCGGCGCGGTGCTCGCGACCGCGAGCATCCTGGATGCGCTACACCCGCGCCATCTCCTGAGATCGCAACCGCGAGTTCCACGCCGGCGGACGCATGTGCGCCCCGCTTCCGCCTTCCGCCCCATCCATGCTATGCGCCGCGCAGGTTCTCCTCCGCACGTAAGGGTTCGCCATGCCCGTTTCCGCCGCCGCGACGCCGATCCGCTCCAATTCGTTCTTTTCCGCCAGCCTCGCCGACGCCGATCCGGAAATCGCGCGCGCGGTCGAATTGGAGCTCGGTCGCCAGCGCGATGAAATCGAGCTGATCGCCTCGGAGAACATCGTCTCGCGCGCGGTTCTCGAGGCGCAGGGCTCGGTGCTGACCAATAAATATGCCGAAGGCTATCCGGGCCGCCGCTATTACGGCGGCTGCCAGTTCGTCGACATCGCGGAGAAGCTGGCGATCGATCGCGCCTGCAGGCTGTTCTCCTGCCGGTTCGCCAATGTGCAGCCCAATTCCGGCTCGCAGGCCAATCAGGGCGTGTTTCTCGCGCTGATGCAGCCCGGCGACGTGTTCATGGGCCTGGATCTCGCCGCCGGGGGACACTTGACGCACGGCTCGCCGGTCAATGTGTCCGGCAAGTGGTTCAAGGTCGTCCCCTACGGCGTCGATCGCGAAACGCACCGCATCGACATGGATCAGGTCGAGACGCTCGCGCGCGAGCACAGGCCGAAGCTGATCATCGCCGGCGGCTCCGCCTACGCCCGCCATTGGGATTTCGAGCGGTTTCGCGCGATCTGCGATTCGGTCGGCGCCTATTTCGTCGTCGACATCGCCCATTTCGCCGGGTTGGTCGCGGGCGGCGCGCATCCCTCGCCGTTCCCGCACGCCCACATCGCGACGACCACCACCCACAAGACGTTGCGCGGCCCGCGCGGCGGCTTGATCCTGACCAACGACGAGGATCTCGCGAAAAAGATCAATTCGGCGATCTTCCCTGGCATGCAAGGCGGACCGCTGATGCACGTCATCGCGGCCAAGGCGGTCGCGTTCCACGAGGCGCTGACGCCCGAGTTCAAGGCGTACGCGCACGCCGTCGTCGCCAACGCCAAGGCGCTCGCGGCCTCGATTCTCTCGGGCGGCTTCCTGCTGGTGAGCGGGGGAACCGACAATCACCTGATGCTCGTCGACCTCACCCCGAAGGGATTGACCGGCAAGAGCGCGGAGGCGGCCCTCGAACGCGCCCATATCACCTGCAACAAGAACGGGATTCCGTTCGATCCGCGCTCGCCGATGGTGACTTCGGGCATTCGCCTGGGATCGCCGGCCGCGACCTCGCGCGGATTCGGCGTCGCGGAGTTCGCCGAGGTCGGCAAATTGATCGTCGAGACGCTCGACGGCTTGGCGGCGCACGGCGAATCTGGCAACGCTGCCGTCGAGGCGCGCGTTCGCGCCGGCGTCGCGGAACTGACGCGGCGCTTTCCGATCTACTGACGATCTGACGGCAGATCTCGATATAGGGGATTCGGTCCCATGCGGTGCCCCTATTGCGGCGGTCTGGACACGCAGGTGAAGGACTCGCGGCCGACCGAGGACGCGTCCTCGATCCGGCGCCGCCGGATCTGCTCGCATTGCGGCGGCCGTTTCACAACGTTCGAACGCGTGCAATTGCGCGAGCTGATGGTGGTGAAGAAGAACGGCCGGCGGGCGCCGTTCGATCGCGACAAGCTCGTCCGATCGGTCGAGATCGCCTTGCGCAAGCGGCCGGTCTCGGCCGAGCGCATCGAGCGGATGATCAACGGCATCGTGCGCCAGTTGGAGAACCAGGGCGACGCGGACATTCCGACCGAGCGGATCGGGGAACTCGTGATGGAAGGCTTGAAGAGCCTCGACGACGTCGCCTACGTCCGCTTCGCGTCGGTCTATCGGAATTTCCGCGAGGCGCGAGATTTCAATACGATTCTCGGCGAACTCGAAGCTGAGCCCGAGCCCGAGCCGCCCGCCGCCGAACCCGCGGCAGTTCCTCGCTCGCCGCGATGAACCGCGAGCCGGCGGAAGACGAGCGCTGGATGGGGGCCGCGCTCGCCTTCGGCCGTCGCTCGCTCGGTCTCGCCGCGCCCAATCCTTCCGTCGGCGCCCTACTGCTCGACAAGGGCGTCGTCATCGGCCGCGGCGTCACGGTGC
>JBAQGU010000667.1:0-3012 GCA_049287975.1 Roseiarcus sp. | reverse complement strand
CTTGAGCGGCCACAATCCCAACAGTCGCGTCAGCGACGGCACAGCCGCTTTGAGCGGCTAAAACCTTAAAGCCCCCGGCTTTGCCGGGGGATATTTACTAATCTGCGTTCGTGGTAGGTTCAAAATTCTCTCTATCCCGGATCACTCCTCCGCCATGAACGCGCCCTTTACCCTCCCGCAACCCAAACGCCAGCGAACGGCCGCGCACGCTCGAGCCCATAGGGCGCGGAGCGGCGGAATGCGGTCGGGCGGCGTCGCGAAAGCGGCTGAATGGAGGCGAGAGCGACGAAGAGATTTGGAAGCCACCAAACGTGGTTTGGAAGCCTTGTAACCCTTTGAAATCCCACAAAACCGCCAAAGAATTGTTTGGAAAAGCTTGGACGAAAACAGCTTGGATTTGGAAATTCTTGCAAGAAAGCTTGGAGGCCTGTCTTTATTTCGCCGCCTTCGCTCGCACCCGCGATCGCTTGCTCGGCCGCGGCGGGAGCGCAAGTGGCGGTTCAGAAAGTTGCAGAAAAAGGCGCCTAACGCGCTGAAGTCGCTAGATGCAAGACTGAAATCGGCACTGCGTCCCGCCGCTCGAGACCGCCCGTCGCTCCGAGCAAGGCGAAGCAGGCCAGACCAAGCCACGGTTGGAGACCTTAGTCTGCATCGCTTCGCTTTGCTCGCGATGAGGGAGGGGCTAGGAATCCGACCGAGCCGCCGCCAGCGCGCGGTCGAGCGCCTCCGCCACGTGGATCGCGGCGCGCTCCGTCCCATCGCGGATCTGGTGGCGGCAGGAAAAGCCGTCGGCGACGATCAGCGTCGCCGCCTCCGCCTCGCGCACGCGCGGCAGCAGCGACAGCTCCGCCATCGCCAGCGATATTTCGTAGGTCTCCGCCTGATAGCCGAACGCGCCGGCCATGCCGCAGCAGGTGGAGTCGATCGTCTGCACTTCCAGCCCGGGAATCAGGCGAAGCGCTTTCTCCGTCGCCGCCATCGCGCCGAAACTCTTCTGGTGGCAATGGCCGTGCAACAGCGCGAGTCCGGCGATCGGCGCGAGCTCGACTTTGAAGCGCCCGGCGTCCCGCTCGCGCGCGACGAACTCCTCGAACAGTAGCGCAGAGGCGGCGACTTTGTACGCGCTGTCGCCCAGCCGCAGGGCGGTCGCCTCGTCGCGGAACGTCAGGAGACAGCTCGGCTCCAAGCCGACGATCGGGATGTTGCGCTCCGCGAACGGCGCCAGCGCGGCGAGCGATCGCGAGGCTTCGAACCGGGCCTGCTCGACCAGCCCGGCCGCGAGAAAGGTGCGGCCGCAACAGATCGGCCGCCCGCCCGCGGCCATCGGGATATGAACGCGATAGCCCGCGGCGACAAGCACGCGTAGCGCGGCGTCGATCTTCTCGCGCTCGAAGGCGCCGTTGAACGTATCGACGAACAGCGCGACTTCCAGACCCGCCTCGGGACCGTAGGCTTCGCGGCGGGCACGGAAGCGATCGGAACGCCATGCAGGCAGGCTTCGCTCGGCGGCCAGCCCGAGAAACCGCTCCGACAATTTCGCGAACAGCGGAACCCGATCGCGCAGGTTCATGAGAGCATGAATGCGGGAGGCCAGCGCCGCGTAGCGCGGCAGGTAGGCGACGAGCCGCTCGCGGGCGGCGAGCTTGCCGTTTCGCGCGCGCGCCGCGAGAACCTCGATCTTCATGCGCGCCATGTCGACGCCGGTGGGGCATTCGCGCCGGCACGCCTTGCAGGAAACGCAGAGCTTCAGCGTTTCCGCCATTTCGTCGGACGCCAGCGCCTCGGCGCCGAGCTGGCCTGATATCGCCAGACGCAAGCTGTTCGCGCGCCCCCGCGTCACGTCGCGCTCGTCGCGGGTGACCCGGTAGGAGGGGCACATCGCGCCGCCGGCGAGTTTGCGGCATTCGCCGTTGTTGTTGCACATCTCGACGGCGCCGGAAAAGCCGCCGGCGGCGCCGGGAAAGGCTGACCAGTCGAGCACGGGCGCGAACGGGACGACGCGATAATCGGGCCCGAAGCGAAAATTCGTCCGGTCGTCGAACCGCGGCGCCCTTACGATCTTGCCCGGGTTCAAGAGGCCGTTCGGATCGAAGCGATCCTTGACCTCCTCGAAGGCGCGCACCAGCCGCGATCCGAACATGCTCTCATGGAATTCGGAGCGGACGATGCCGTCGCCGTGCTCGCCCGAATGCGAGCCCTTGTAGGCGCGCACCATGGCGAAGGCCTCCTCGGCGATCGCGCGCATCGCTTTGATGTCCTTTTCCAGTTTCAGATTGAGCACGGGCCGGACGTGCAGGCACCCTTCCGAGGCGTGCGCGTACCACGTGCCTCTCGTGCCGTGCTTCTCGAAGACTTCGGTCAGCCGGGCCGTATATTCGGCCAGCCGCGGCAGCGGGACCGCACAATCCTCGACAAACGAGACGGGCTTGCGCGCGTCCTTCATCGACATCATGATGTTCAGGCCCGCCGCGCGCATTTCGGCGATCGCCGTTTGCAGCGCCGGGTCGAGAACCTCGACCACGCCGCCCCACTTCTTCCCCTGGCGATCCCAGCCGAAGCCGAGATCGCCGAGCAGCTGGGTCAGGCTGGAAAGCCTTCTGCGGTTTTCGTCGTCGCTCTCGGCGAATTCGACGACCAGCAGGGCCTCGGGATCGCCGCGCAGAAACGCCTTCAATGTAGGCTCGAAGATCGGGATTTCGGCCGCGAGCCCGATCATCGTCCGATCGACGAGTTCGACCGCGATCGGCTTCAGCGCGACGATGTGCTGCGCGGCGTCCATCGCCTCGAAGAACGAGCCGAAATGGCAGACCCCGACCGCGCGCCGCCCGAGCAGCGGGACCAGCTTCAGTTCGATCGCCGTCGAGAAGGCGAGCGTGCCTTCCGAGCCCACCAGCAGATGCGCGAGATTGACCTTTCCGTCGGACTGGCTGCCCGGCGGCGTCAGCGCGTCGAGATTGTAGCCGCCGACGCGCCTTTGCACGGCGGGGAACCGGGCGGCGACTTCATCGGCTT
>JBAQGU010000666.1:0-3521 GCA_049287975.1 Roseiarcus sp. | reverse complement strand
GGGTGCGATAGAATTGACCTTCGAAAGTCACCCGTTCCTCCGTCCAGAGCCGACGTATCAGGGTGATGGCTTCACGCAGACGCGCGAACCGCTCCTTGAAATCGGGCCAGGTCATGCCGGTCGATGGAACCTCGTTCAGCGATTCTCCGGTGCCGACGCCGAGCACGACCCGGCCGGGAAACATGACCCCGAGTGTGGCGAAGGCTTGCGCCACGACGGCGGGGTGATAGCGGAAGGTGGGCGTCATCACGCTCGTGCCGATGGTGATGCGCGATGTCCGCGCCCCCAGCGCGCCCAGCCACGCGAGCGAGAAAGGGGCGTGGCCGCCGTGGTGCTTCCAGGGCTGGAAATGGTCGCTGATGAAGACCGAGTCAAAACCCGACTGCTCCGCGAGGCAAGAAAACTGGAGCAATTCCGTCGGCCCGAATTGCTCCGCCGACGCCTTGTATCCCAGCTTCAGCACGATCCGATCTCCGAGGTCATGGGGCCTAGGACGCTTCTGTAGGCGCGGGCGCTGACCGCGCTTGTTTCCGCAGCAACGCCTCCGGAAAACAAGGCGCTCCGCGCCGGACGCGGTCGGCGCCCGCGTCTACAAACGCGGCGTCGCCGATCCTTTGTAGGTCGCGAATCAGCCCATGACCTGCACGGCGGTGGGCTCGATTTCAAAAATGACCTTTACTTCGCCAGGTCGGCTGTAGGGGTATTTGTCTTTCCCGAGGTACTTCTTGGCCAGCGAATCGATATGCGCCGATGCGCCGTCCTCGGTCACGTGCCCGACCCGGCCACGGATCTGGATGTAACGATAGGGATTCTCGGGGTCGAGTATCGAAAGCGCCACCGGCGCGCTTTCCGTCATATTGCGTGTCTTCACGCGGCCTTTCGCTGAATTTACACGCACTTTGCCGTCGGTGTAGTCGAACCATACGGGTGTCACTTGGGGCGTTCCATCGGGCATTATGGTCGCCAGATGGGCGAAGCTCGCTTTCTGCTGCAGGAGATCCAGATACTCCGCGGGAATTGCCACCATTACGGGATCCTCATCGCGTGCGTCGCTTACATTGCAGTCCGCCAGCACGCAGCTTCACGGGCTGCCGCCGATCTAATCGTCGTCACCGGATATTGCAACGAGACGAAGTCAGGCGCTGTCAACGGCCATCGAGGGTCGTTCCGCGGCGGCGTACAAAAAAGCTGTCGGGGCCCAGGGTCGACCTTGGCGGCCGCATTGCCTGATCGGTCGCGCGGCCCTATGTTCCGTTCAGTCACGAAGGAGAGCATGATGGCTGAAGCGAAACTCGCTCCGAACCTGCCGAATTGGATGGCCGAACACGCCAACCGCTATCTCGCGAGCGGTGGAACCGACGGGCACATGTACAAGATAAACGTGCCAGGGCGGGGCGAGATCACGGCGCCGGCGCTGCTGCTGACCACCACTGGACGGAAGTCCGGCGAAAAGTTCATGTTTCCGCTGTTTTACGGAACAGACGGCGGCAGCTATTTCGTGGTCGCCTCGAAGGGTGGCGCGCCCGAACATCCTGGCTGGTACCGCAATATCCTCGCCAACGCGGATGTCGAGGTCCAAGCCGGGACCAAGAAGGTGAAGGCGCGGGCCAGGACAGCGGACGGCGAGGAACGCGCCCGACTTTGGGAAAAGGCGCTCGAATTTTGGCCGCCCTACGCCGATTACCAGCTCAAGACCGAACGCCAGATACCGGTGGTCGTGCTAGACCCCGTCCATTGAGCGCGCTCGGCGGCATATTCCTTCCGATAGTAGTGGCGCCAGTAGCTCGGACCGCGACCCAGAGGGACAAGTCCAGGCGAGCGGCTCTCCGCTCGCAAATTCCACGGTCACGCTTTGGCAGGCAAGCGCCCCGGCATGACGTCCAACCAAGGTCCTGCATATCTCAAGGTTTCGGCTGCATGCCTTGCAAAAAGCGAAGCGGGTTGAGCGGGCCAATGGGGATCAGTTCGAAGCTCATCATATGTGCTTTACCCAAAGGCAGCTTTTCGAGCATTTCGTGAGCGACGGCCGGATCGGTGACGTTGACGATGAACGCCACGCCCGGCTTTGCCTGTAGCGAGTACCACTGCTCGATCTTGCCATCGAGGTAGAGATCGACAGTTTCCCGAACTTCCTCCGGTAGGACAGCAGACACCTGCGATTGTTCAAAACCGGGATTGATGGTCCCGATGGCGAGAATTTTGGTCGTCGGCGTCGTTTTCATAGCGGCTCCTTGTGCGTTTGCGGAATTGAAGCCGACAAGGCAGCCAATGAGCGCCAATGCGGCGGCAGAAACGAATTTCATGTCATCTCCCCTCTGTGTGTCGCTCAGGCGACCGGGTGAACCCGTTGGGAGAGCATCGCCTGCAAGGCAGCCGGATAGCAACGATAATCGCCGACAGACACAGCGTACGAAAATATTCAAATCCCGCATCGCCAGGGGAACGTCGGGGGGTGACGCGGAGTTCAATAGGAACCGCCCAACCATCATAGGAACGCAACGAATATGTACAGTTCTTGTGTGTTTCTGGGATCGCTGACGGCAGCGACATTTCTCTTTGGCAGTCATGCCCACGCAGGCCCGAGTTTCAACTGCAACTTGGCGCGAATGCCCAGCGAAATACAGATTTGCCAAAATCCGCGCCTGTCGGAACTAGATAACGTGTTGGCTGCGGGATACAATTTCATCAAGGCAACCCGCGGCCTTCAGGCAGCAGATGCTATCGGAATTCCGCATTGGAGGCATGTGGGACAATGTGAGTGGGATCGAAACTGCATTGCCCATCGGCAGATCGAGGAAATCGTAGCTTTTCGCGACCTAGGCGCGCCTATTTCACTTCCTGATTGGGTTACCAATCGAGCCGCGGATGAAGATAGCCGTAATCCCACAACGGAGCCGGCGAATCCCCCTTCGGTAACGGAGCCAGCGAATCCCCCTTCGGTCCGATCCGACCCGGCTTCCGCGTCCGGCTATAAATCTTTGATGAATGTCAGGATACGATCCCGATGCCAATCGAATGAATGCGGCTGGTTCATGATAGAAGAGTCCCGCCTTCTGGTCGAAAGCCCGACAAGGAGTGTGTTTGCACTCAAGTTGAAGAATTGGCACGCCGAGTATCCAGGTGGAAATTACAACGCCGCCGGCACTCTTCAATATACGGGCGAAACTACTCCATACGTCGTATGTTCAAAGGAGAAGCCTGGTTTTGTTGCAATTGATGAAAAAGGTGGTTGGGGTTTTTCAGCGGTGGCCCCAGGAGCACATCGCAGGAGTTCCGGTTATACAGAATCGGCACTGGCGCTTTATTGGGCGGCTTGCCACGGATTGAACGTCCAAGACGTTTATGAAACCGCAAGCTTGGCCATAGAATTGGGATATCCTGCGACTGCGGGAGAGAGTTCGGAGGTTACCCAAATTTCTAATCCGACCGACGCTATCCTTATTCCTTAACTCTACCGCGTAATTGCTATTGCGGCGATCTACCGAGATTGGGCCAGAGAGGCTGCTTGCGAGTACTCGGTC
>JBAQGU010000665.1:0-7098 GCA_049287975.1 Roseiarcus sp. | reverse complement strand
GGCGAGCCGCCGAACCCGATCGACCCGCCCCCTGGCTGCCCCTTCCACCCGCGCTGCCCCCGCGCGGTCGGCGTCTGTCGAACCGAGACGCCCGCTTTCGTCGACGGCGTCGCCTGCCATCTCGCGCACGGCGATCCGAACTGGCTGGTGCGGGGGTGATCTGCCCTCTACATCGCTCGGTGCTGCCAGTCACCCCCGGTAGAATTTCCGGTTTCGTGAGTTTTCAATGCTTTGCAGGACGGAAAATTTTCGCCTCCCCTCGAATTCCGCTGCAGGGCTCGGCGCGATGCTGGTCGTACCTTCGCGGACGCCTGCAGTCATGGAGGCTCTCCCGTGGGCTCGCTCCGCGCTGTCGGTCACTCCCGCTGGATTTTCCGGTTTCGTGAGTTTTCAATGCTTTGCGGAGAGGAAAATTTTCGCTTCCCCTCGATTTCTGCTGCGCGGCTCGGAGCGATGCAGGCGGCGCGTCCGCAAGACCGGCATGGCCGGGCTTGTGGCGACGTGGATGACCGGGACGATCCTCGGATCGAGTCCGGGGACGTGATACCGGAAACGCGCGGCTCTTCGCGCCGCAGAAGCTGATCACAACGCCTAGGGCCATTTGGGTTCCCCGGTTGTAGAGTATCGATGAAGAAACCATAGCATGAGTTCTAGTTCTCAGAAAGAGAATTGCCAAACAATAAAAAAATGCAAACAATGTCAGCTATCTATCTGCCCCGCCCCTCGGGTTAACCGCGGCGGTCTCCGTCATCGCGAGCAAAGCGAAGCGATCCAGACTAGGGGACTCCAACGCGGCTTACGCCCGATCAGGGGTCGCGCCGTCACGCGGCCGAGTTCGCTCCTTGGCTGTGCCGCCCTGTATCTCGTCCACCGCGGCGAGCTCGTGCCGAGCGGCATGACCCGGCACTGTGAGGAGCGTCCCTACCGTAGACCGCAACACCGCTCTCCTAGAAAAGACGCACCTCATAATCCATTGCGCCATGCAGTATGCGAATCACGACGATCCGGTCGCGCCCAACCTTGTAAAAGATCAAATAATTGCCGTGCACACGGCGGCGAATACCCGATTTGTGATGGCCCGGGACGGGGGGAAACACCTCCGTCATGGAGCCGAGAAACTCGCAGCTTTCCCTGAGTTCGGCCAATGAAACTAACCGCGCGGCGCGGCAGATCGCGAGCGATTGAGTCGCCCGATCCGTTCCAGATCGGTTTCCGCCGCCTCGGCAATCGTGACTTTCACTCCCCCTTGGCTCTGGCCAAGGATCCATATTTGGCTGTCAAACGATCGAATACCGCGCTCGCGGACTTCACGCGGCCCGCGCCCGCGTCCGCGATTCCGCTCGTCAAGGCGGCGTTCAATGCCTCGAGCCGCTTCTCGCGCTCTTCCACGAGCCGCACGCCCTCACGAAGAACCTCGCTTTTGGAGCTGTAGCGACCGCTCGCCACCAGCCGCTCTACGGACTGTTCCAAATTTCCAAAATCGACGCTGCTTGCCATGGAAAGACGCCTCGATGAGGAGCAGGGCTCCTGGTCGATGATTGTTATGGGCGCTCAGCGAAAAAAGTAATTTTCCGACCGCACTTCCCTCGGCGCCGCCCCGGGCTGAGCGCGGTCGTCGTAGAGCGCTTCGCTTCGGAGTGTCGGGCGAGCGCGCCTATAACTGCGGCCGGAGTTTCGCCCCACGGGGAATAGTACGCTCGTCTGGCCGTCCCGCCAGCGCTTCCTCCACCGGCGCCGGCGCCACCTCGCTCGCCTTCCCGTATCGTCTCTCGTCGAACAGCTCCGCGTTGTCCGACGGCTCGAGATTGATCTCGCAAGTCGCGATCCCGAGCGCTCCGGCCTGGGCGACGAAGCCGGCGGCGGGATAGACGCTCGCGGATCTCTGAGCCTTTGGGGGAACCGCAAGGTTTGAACGCGACGTCGTACCCGTAATCGCGATGGAGTCCGTCTTGAAACTCGAATTTGGGGTGGATGGCGGGTTTCGATGTGATTCCAAGCGGTTGTCGATGTCAGCTTGGAAGATCAGATGTGGACCCGCCACCCGGCGGCAGCATAGGCGAAGCATCTCGCCGACCGGCGAATGTCTGCCCGCTGAACCTACCGGCGAACCGAGCCGTCCGCTTGATCCCGACACCGCGCGGCTCTTGCAGCGCTATGTTTGACCTCTTCAACCGCCATGACTGGGATGGCGTGCGGGGCCTCACCAGCGCCGATGCTCGGTTGCGGGTCGCCGACTGCTTCGACGGCCCGCTCAGAAGCTCTCCCTATTTCGTCGAATACGAGCGAAACCCAGAGACGTGGACCATGGAGTTCGGGGCGATCGACGGAGAGCCTGCCCTGCTCGTGCTCTTCCAGCGAGGCGACCAGTGGCAGGTCGCGTGGCCGGTTCGTGTCCATGTCGCCGGCCGCGTCATCGACCGCATCGAAGACTATTATGCCTGCCCGTGGGTTATTGGAGACGCCTCGAGGTCGACATCGATGTTACAAGTTTTTTCTTTATCGGGCGGCGGCCGTGAGTAGCGATAAGGAGGGACACGCCGAATTCAAAGAGTGCGCAGAAGTCCGATCGCCAAGCATCTTCGAAGTCATGCACTCGAAGCATTTCCCAGAGTTGTGTTCATGGCGCGGTTGTCGGTTCACAAGTCGAGAACGATGCCGGGATTCGCGCTGCCCTGCGCTCCGGCGGCGTCAGCCGGGACCGAGCAGCACAGAAGCACCTGCCCGTCAGCACGTGGAGCGAGCGGCTCCTCGACATATTCGACCGAACCGCTGGTGATCCGCGTCGCACAGGTGCCGCAGATCCCGGAGCGGCAGCCGAAGACTGGCGCCAGCCCGACTGCCTCGGCGAGTTCGAGCAAGGTGCCCTTGTCGCGCGACCACTCCGCGGTGATCGCCGATCTGGCGAAGCGGATCGGCACCGCGCCAGCGGTCATCTGTCCGACCCGGACCGGCATGTCGGGCCTCGCCTCCGGCTTCAACGCCGTTCCTGAACCAAAAGATTCGTAGTGAATGCGCTCGCGGCGCACGCCGATCCCGGTCAGTCCGTCATGGAGCGACAGCATGAACGGCGGTGGGCCGCAAAGATAGAAGTCGTAGTCGTCGAGCGGTAGTAGTTCCTTGAGCACGTCGATCGTGACGTAACCCTCTCCGTCATGGGTCGTGCCGAGCCGATCGGCGTTGGTCGGCTGACTGTAGCGGACATGTACATTCATCGCTGGATGCTCGCCGGCAAGCTGCCTGATGGGGTTGCCGAAGGCGTGAACGCGACCGCTATTGGCGCCGTGGATGAACCACACCGGGCGGAATTTGCGGCTTCGGCGGCCCTCCTCGACAATATGGGTGGCCATCGCGATCATCGGGGTGATGCCGACGCCGCCGGAGATGAAGACCACCGGGCGCTCGCTCGCGGGGGTCAGAACGAATTTGCCGCGCGGTGTCATCGCCTCGATGCGCAAGCCGGGCTTCCCATCGGCGTGCAGGAAGCGGGAGACCAACGCATCGCCTTCGCCGCGACGGATCGACAGACGATAGTGATCCGGGTTCGGCGTCGTCGACAAGGTATAGGTACGCAGCGCCGGTGGCGGTTGACCAGGGATCGTAACCCGGATCGGCAGGAATTGGCCGGGCTCCCATGGGGCAAGAGGTTTGCCGTCGGCGCGGCGAAGATAGAACGAGCTGATGATCTCGCTTTCCGGCTCGACCTTGAATATTTCGAGCTCGACATAGGCGTTGCGTTCATTGTCAGGCGCAGCGGAAGCATCGGGCAGGAGCGGGATCGTGCGCGAGACCGGCGGTGTTGCGGCCGCGGCGCCGGCCACCGGCGTTGCCGGCTGGCCGGTCACGGCATCGACGATCAGCTTCTGGAAATGGACGACGAGATGCTCGCTGTTGGTCAGAAACCGACCACGATCGGGAATGCCGCCCAACAGACCGCGCTGCACCGAACTGACCAGCACTTCGTCCTCGTCACCGACTTCCTTGTTGAAGCCGATCAACTCGCGTGCGAATTCCTCGGTTACGCCCGGGGCGAAAAACTGTTCGGAAAAGCCTTTTGTCGCGTTCGGCCCGTCGGGGATCCAGACGTCGACCGACAAATTCGGAAAGCCAGGATTGATATTGATGGTCATGTTCGGCCACAGAACGTGGTATTGCGATTGTGCTATCTCGCCGCCGACGTCGTAGATCTTGACCTGGCTCCTGCCCTCCAGCGCCGAAGGGCGTACCTGGCCGACTTGGGCCAGCACCCAGCCATGCACGGTGAGGCGATAGCTCTCCTGGCGCACGTCGATCGCGGCGCTGAAGCTGGGATGCGCGACCGCGCAATGGTAGCACTCCAGGTAGTTCTCGAGCATCGTCTTCCAGTTGGAAAAACCATGCCAGTCTTCGCGGCTGTAGAGTTCAAGCGTGTCAAGGTTGATTCCGCTGCCCGCGATGATGTCGAGCACCGGCCCGAAATAGGCATGCACTGGCGCCGCGTCGGGATCGAGGTTGACGAACGCGAACGGGCCCAAGGCTTCGACCCGCAGCGGCAGCAGCGGATAGTTCGCCAGCCGGAAGTTCGGCTCGGTCGCCGAGCGCGGCGCGCCCTTGAGGCAACCCGAGAGATCATAGGTCCAGGCGTGATAGCCGCATTGCATGACCTTGGCGTTGCCGCGGCCCTTCATGACCTCGTGGCGGCGATGCCGGCAGACATTGACGAAACCCGCAAGGCCGGTCTCGTTACGGATCACCACCACCGGGACCTCGCCGGCATAGCCGGCGATGTAGTCGCCCACATTTTTCAGTTCACTCAGCGCCCCGATGTAATTCCACGATTTTCTGAAGACGTGAATGATCTCCTGCTCGGTGATCGACGGATCGGTGTACCAGTGGGCTGGCAGCGACTCGCCGCGATCGAGCGCTGCGAGCAGGCCAGCGGGACTGTCGATGAATTGGCTCATACCGAACTTGCTCCTTTACGTATCCGGCGATCCCGGGACGAACGGCACGGGGTTTGGCGGAGGGTCCGATCGGCTAGCGTGGCGCCGAGGGTTGCGAGGAGGCTTGCGGGAGGGACGAATCCCGCAAAAGCAGAACCGGGATGAAGATGATCATTGCGCCGCTGACGTACAGAAGCACCTGAAAGAAACTCAACCGTGACGCCGATGCCGAGGCGAATCCGCTGGCCGCCATTTGACCCAAGGCATAGGCGATGTTGTAGATCGCATAAACTGCCGCGTAGCAGGAGAGGCCGCGGCGATCAACGGCATTGCCCAGCTCTGCCGAGGTCGGATTGAGCATGAAGGCATAGCAGGCGCTGACCACGCACAGTCCGATCGCGGCCGGGATTGCGCCCTCGTATAAGCCGAGGAGCGGCAAGGTGATTGCCATGGCGGCGGTGCCGGACGCGATCAGCCAGCGAAGCGGCATATGGTCCGCAACCCAGGCCACGAGCCGCCCACTGAGGCCGTAGGCGATCGACGCAACGGAGAAGATCAGTCCGATTACCCCGGGGGTTACCCCTGAATGAACCAACTGTACCGGCAACAGCGGCTCGATGATGCCCCAGCCGATCGCGGCCAAGGCCACCGCCGCGGCTGCCATCAGGACCGATTTGTCGAGCAGGAGAGCCCGGATATCGGGGCTGGCTTGCGGGCTGCCCATGTCCCGCGGCAGCAGAAACACGCGCATCCCGGCATCTATGGCGACCAGAACGCCGGTCGCCGCAAACGGGAGGACATAGCCGCCGACTTCGTACAGCGAACCGCCGATGATTGGGCCGAGCGGCGAACCCGCGGTACTGCCCATCAGCGCATAGCCAATCATCTCGACACGCTTTGCCGGGAAATGCTCGGCGATCAGCGCCAGGCCGGCGGTCCAGGTCGCCGCCGCCGCGGCTCCTTGAAGCAAGCGGCCCAGCAGCAGCAAATAGAAGGTGGGCGCAAGCCAGAACAAAGCGAGCGCCGTGGCCGACAATATGACTCCGTAGATCATCGGCCGCCGGCCGCCGATCCGGTCGCCGAGGTAGCCGAACAGCGGCGTGGCAGCGAGGACGCCGACCGAATAGCCCGCATACAGCAGGCCGATGTGGTCCTCGCTCTCCCCGTAAGCTGGAGAATAGGGGGTCAGCGGGACGAGCAACCCGTATATCAGGTAGTCCATGAACAGCGCGAAGGCGACGACGCCAACGAGCAGGCCGGAACCGGAGCCGTCACGCGCTAGCAAGGCCTGACGCCTATCACCATGCTCTCCCGGGTTCCGAGAGGCTGTTGGCGTACGTCGGCAAGCATCACCTGCTCGCTGTGATTCCGGAGCTCAGCTGGCTCCGCCATACCAACTGGTTCACCAGCAACGAGACGCTCCATTGTCTTCCCTTTGAGAGGGACCGAGACCCGCAGCTTGGTTTCCGCGAGGTCTCGAGTAGTGGCGTTGAGTTGTCAATGTGCTCGGCGCCCCGATAGATTCGTCTTTAAATCCAACCACCGAAAAACAAGACGTGTCACTTGACCACCCGCTCCGCGCCATCGCCGCCGTTCCATTGGCCAACTACAAATTGTCAATCTCGTTGATCGCCGTCATGTTCCCGCACCTTCGACGCGAACTCTTTTTACTTTGGTGTTGTTTATTTTGGCAACTGGACAAGCGCTACGCGTAGCGGTCGCGCTTTGCAACCGAATTCTGCCCGGGCGGTTGTTCCATTGCGAGCAACCGATGCTCGAGGCATTAGCCAATGACGGCTCGCCGCCTACGGGCACGGATACACGTCTTGCAGAGAAAGCAAAAGCGCATTCCCCATTCGGAGTTCGCCAGCGTCAGGATGGTTCGCGACGAATCCCGCTAGGGGACCAGATTTGCGTTCAAGGGGATCTCGGGACACAGTGGGTACCCACGCCGCGCAGGCGAGCCGACCTAAGAAACGAACCGAAGCTCGCCGGCGATGGTCGGCGCCAGCTCGGACACGGTCGGGTGGATGTGCATCGTTCGCCGCAGCGTGGCGGCGTTGCCGCCGGCCGCCATGATGTAGCCAGGCTTCGTTACTCGTGCGCAGGTAGGGCTCGTCAGGGCCGGCGTAAACGCCAGTGGCACCGTGGAACACTTCGCTGATCTCCATACCGCGAC
>JBAQGU010000664.1:0-1728 GCA_049287975.1 Roseiarcus sp. | reverse complement strand
AATTCCGCAGCGTGGTCGAGGCGGTGCGATGCGCGATCACGGTCCAGAACGCGATGATTGAACGCAACGTCGGCATGCCGGCCGACCAGCGCATCGACTTTCGTATCGGCATTCATTTGGGCGACGTCGTCGAGGAGAGCGACGGCGACTTGATGGGCGATGGGGTCAATATCGCGGCAAGGTTGGAGGGTATCGCCGTACCGGGCGCAATTTGTTTGTCCGAGGACGCCTTTCGGCAGGTGAAGGGGCGGCTCGATCTCGCGGTCACCGACCTCGGCCCGACGCAGCTGAAGAACATCGCGGAGCCGATCAGGGCCTATTCGTTGCAGGTCGGCGTCCCGGCGGCCGCGAAGCCCGCGCCTGCGGCCATGCCCGCGTCGGAAATAAAGTCCGCGTCGGAGGTCAAGCCGCCGGAGCCGAAGAAGCGTTCGGCCCCAGCGCCGCTGGCCTTGGTGATCGCGGCCCTGCTTGTCGTGATCGCCGCCGGCGCGGGGTATTTCCTTGTCGCGAACCGGCCTTCGATCATAGCGACGAAGGCGACCGCGCCGGCAGAGCCCGCGCATCTTTCGCTCGTGGTGCTGCCCTTCGCCAACCTCTCGAACGATCCGGGCCAGGATTATTTCGCCGACGGGATCGCCGAAAATCTGACCACCGATCTGTCGCGCATCCGCAACAGCTTCGTGATCGCGCGGGAAACCGCCTTCACTTTCAAAGGCAAGAGCACCGACGCCAAGGAGATCGGCAAGCAACTCGGGGTTCGCTACGTGCTCGAAGGCTCGGTGCAGCGCAACCAGAACCGGGTGCGCGTCAACGCCCAGTTGATCGACGCGGAATCGGGCGCGCATCTCTGGGCCGAACGCTTCGAGGAAGACATCGCCGACCTGTTCAAGCTGGAGGATCAGGTGGTGGCGCGGTTGGCAAATACATTGAGCATTGAACTCGTCAAGGCCGAGGCGGAAAGAAGCGCCCGTTCCAAAAACCCCGACGCGATCGATCTGACCATGCGCGGCCAGGCCTTGGTGTTGAAGATGATTCAGCAGTCGACGAGTGAAAAAGAACTCGGCCATGCGGCGCAGTCTTTGTTCGAACAGGCGCTGGCGATCGACCCGAACGAAAGTGATGCGTTGGCGGGCGACGCATATACATATATGCTGGACCATACTTATGAGTGGGGAAGCCCCGCCACCGATTACGATGCAAAAGTGCTCGCTCCGCTCGACCGCGCCATCGCGCTCGATCCCAATAATTTGTGGGCGTATTATGTGAAGAGCCAATACTTGGTTCAAACGCGCCGCCCCGACGAGTCGCTCAGCGCCGCCGACGCCGGACTGGCGGTCAACCCGAATTATGCGCCGCTGTACAGGGCGCGAGCCGGTGCTGAAAACGGTCTTGGCCGCTTCGAGCAAGCGAAATCCGATGTGCAACAAGCGATGCGGCTGAGTCCGCGCGATCCGAGGATTGGCAATTGGCTGTTCAGTCTGGGCGGCTCCGAAATTGGCCTCGGGCATTTCGACGCCGCCATCGACGCATATCGTAGGGCGATCGAGGTCGGCTTTCGCAGTTACCAACCGTACATGGGTCTGGCCGCCGCTTATGCGCTGGACGGCAAGATGGACGAGGCGAAGTCCGCCTTGGCGGAGGCGCGACGGCTCAATCCAAAACTCACCGTCAAATGGGCGATTGCGCGAAATTCGAACGTTCCGCCCCTGTTCGAAGGCCTGCGCAAAG
>JBAQGU010000663.1:0-3953 GCA_049287975.1 Roseiarcus sp. | reverse complement strand
ACGCAACATCGTTCCGAATTCGTACCGGCAATTGGAGTCCGCGGCGCGCAACGAATTCCAGGCTCCCACGGCGGCTGTCGCGGCCGCGAGTCGATTTCAAGGAAACTCGAATGGACATTTGCGGTATTGTGTATCAAGCACACCTACGGTATTTCCGTAGATGGCTTGCATATCTTCGGGATATCCTGATATGCTGGCGCATGGCCGAAATCCGCACTGTCACGACTCTCCTTGCCAAGCCAAGCGCGACGAAATCGAGCGCTCGGTAACGAACTACGAAAGCCATTTGGAGCAAGCTCGCGCGGATTTGTCGCACATCAATGCCGTGATTTCAATTTTCGAAGCGGCCGGCGATCGGGATACGACAACGGCGTACACCGATATCCATCGTCTCTTTCAGCAGGGCGAACTGACGGCGATTTGCAAGGCTGCGCTGGCGTCCCACGGCCCGATGAATACGCGGGCGCTCGTGACGCACATTCTCGAAGCGAAGGGGCTGGATGGCGGCGACAGGGTCTTGGCGAAGTCGGTTGCCCAGCGACTAATTCATGCGTTGCGCATGCAGGCGAAGCGGGGGAAAATTGCGATTGCGGGAAAAGAGAATGGCGCGATTGTGTGGATGCCTACTTGCTCAGGGGCAGCTATCGCTTTGGTGGCCTCCCAGAAAATAAAGACTCTGATAACCCTGTTTTACCCACACTTTCTTAATAAATGCGGGTTGACACTCACAACGAATTATGCGCCTCGGGCGATTCGCTGTTGCCTCAAGGGGCGTTTCACTGTTACAATACACAGGTGCTTCGGTCAAATATAACAATATCAAGAGGTTACGCACTAGGACGGAATTCGTCAGAGAGAGTGCCATGCGAATTACGTACTAATTAGGAGAGCTGTCGGTGGCAAGCAAATATTCTACGCCTAGCCTTCGAATTAAGAGAGGCGGGACTTTTGTATTTGTTGGGAAATCTAAGGACAACGGATGGACAGTCCGTTATCATTTACCAAGCGGGACCGCCGTTAAACGGATAAATGCAGACATTATACAAAAAGCTAACGCTAAAAGCGAAGACGCGATTCGTTCTGCTTTGAAAAGAGAACAAGTGATTGATGCAGCAGATAAATTTTAACAAAAGAGCCGACCAATGTCGGAATTGAATCCACCTGGGCAGCTTAGCTATAACAAGATTTTTGAGACTTTAGTAAAAGACGCGTCAAATCCTGAACTTGAGGAGATGATATCGTACTTTATCTACAAAAAATCAAAGCGCGAATGGGCCACAAACTTTTACGAGCGCAATGGTAATAAGCCAAACGACCAAAACCTTTTTGAATATGTCGAGACGTATACGCCGGCTAGACTTAAAGGTCTTCTGAATGAGGCTCGCGGGATAATTGCAACTTACGCTGAATCGGTAATTGAGGAGGTTACTCCTCAAATCTTACAGCGAGCTTTGAGCGAGCGCTCATTCGTGCGAGATGCGTCGGTAGCTGCTGCCGGGGGCGCTATTTATACAGTTATTTTAATTCTATTGGCGTTGATCGCAAAATTCGCCGACATTGATGTGTTGGAGGTACTTGAGAGAGTTTTCCATTCTAAATGAGCGGTATTAATAACGAGATAGTCTCGCCAATACCCGTTTCACTGCCGCGAAACGCAATGCGTTAGTGCGGTACGAAAGAATCCCACGTGGACCAGATTCTCAGCGGTTTGCTGGAATGTTGAGTCTGACCCATACCAATTCATTTTGAATTGAGCCATATCATTGTGTAATCGCGTTATTCTGCTCTTTGCCAGTACCCCTTCCACTTTCGCGAAACCGGATGCTTAAGCGCCGCTGTCGCCGTCATAAGATATTGCTCGCCATTCGAAACGCGGCGGTTGTCCTCGCACCAAGCCATCTCGGCAACGTAGGCCGCGAAATACGGGCCGGCGATATGATGATGGATACCGATTTCGGCGCGGCGCACGCGCGAGAAAAACGACTCGGCGTCATTCGTGCAAGCGCCTTCGTCGGAATAAGCCCATTCGTGGTTAATGCGCTTCGTCAGGAAGCGGTCGTGGAGCACATCCCAATGCGGCGCTTCGTCGGCGTGAACCGTTGATCCCAATTCGATAATAGCGGCGATATCGGCGACGCCGGCCGCTTCCGAATTAAAAACCTTGGTGATGGTCCGGCCGCCCTTCTCGCGAGCGACTACAGCAACCTTGCGCTTGCCGTTTTGGTTCTTCGCCAAACGCCGATCGCGGCGGTTTTCCTTGTAATTCGAAGGCTTCACATAACCGCCGAAATAAGCGCCGTCGACTGAGACCGTCCCGGATACCGTTTCGCCTTGTTCGCGCGCGAGCGCTTCGCGGATTTTGTGGCTGAGAACGAACGCAGTCTTATATTGAACGTCGAGATCGCAGCTCAATTGCAGCGCGGCGTGGCCTTTGACGCCGTTGACGAAGATGGCAATCGCCATGAGGTAGTCGCGAACTGGCAACTTGCGGCTGGCAAAGATCGTACCGCTCGTTACCGAGAATTGATGCTCACAACCTTTGCATTTGAAAATCGGGCGCGACTTATAAGTCGACATGTCCAAAGGCGACGCATTGCCTCACAAGACTGGCTTCGGAGCTCATCTGAAAATTGTTGGGAAAGACATGGCGGTCGAAAATGGACCGCGTCTACACCCGTGATGCCGATTAGCGCGCTGAGCGCTGCCGCGATCATTCACTAACCCCTTGCGAAGATAGCGTGCAGGCGATAAGTCGACAATTTTTGTGGGGTGTGCTTGTACATGATACCGGACATTTGGCCGTCACGCATGAGCCGACCCGACCTCCCTGCCGCTCGGTGCGCAGGAAGCCGATCCGGCGCACGCGGCGCTCGACGGCGCAACGCCATCGCCTGTGCGCTCAGAGGGAAAAACTCGCCATCGCCTTCTCGACGATTACGACGCCCGCTTCCTGGGTGAAATGGCCGGCTTCGGCGAGTTCTAGCGGCGGTGGGCAGTTCCGGATGATGGCGTGCAGCGCGCGCATCGCCGGCGCTCCCAGAACCGGATCCTTCATGCCGATCGCCATGAAGCTCTTCCCCGCCCAATCTTTCGACCAGAACTCGCGCGCGCTTCTCGAAAGCGCTGCTCCGTCCGCGTCCGGACGATCGGGCACGAGGTTGGGGAAGCGTCGAACGCCGGCCTTGAATCGCGCGTCCGGATAGGGAGCCGCATAGGCGGCGGCCTCGGCGTCGCTCAGCGACGGCACGGCGCGCTTCATCAGGCCAGCGATGTCCATGTCGGGCTTGCTGTTTGAGAAGGCGCGCCAGGCGAGAAAGCCTTCGCCGAGCGGGCCATCGCCCGTCCCGAGCGCCGTGTTCATGACGAGCAGGCGTTCGAAGCGATTTGCCATGGCCATCGGCACGGTCAGCCCGATCAGGCCGCCCCAATCCTGGCAGACCAAGGTCACGCGCAGGAGATCGAGCGCCTCGATGAGAGCGATCACCGAGTCGCGATGGAATTCGAAAGTGTAGGTGGCGTCGTCCTCCGGCTTGTCGGAGCGGCCGAAGCCAAAGAAATCCGGCGCGACGACGCGCAGACCTGCCGCGATGAATGCCGGGATCATCTTGCGGTAGAGATAGGACCATGTTGGTTGGCCGTGCAGACAGAGTGCGACAGGCGCGTCCGGCATCCCTTCATCGAGAAAATGCATACGCAAGCCGGCGGCGCTTTCGTGATAATTCGGTTCGAACGAAAATCCTGGCAGAGCCGCAAAACGTTCATCAGGGGTTCGCAGGATGTTCATCGAGGGACTCCTCGGATAACGTGAGATTGGTTAGGGCCCTTCATCCCACCTGCAGGAGGATGAGTCTATCTCGCCGTCCAGTCGAGCGGAGCCCTCGGCCCAGCCCTTGTATGGGGTCTTCTTTGTCAAGAGGAAAATGCATTCTCGTCGAGACGCCGTCAGTGAGCAC
>JBAQGU010000662.1:0-6646 GCA_049287975.1 Roseiarcus sp. | reverse complement strand
GTCCTCGAGGGGCGGCTGCGCAGGGCCTTTCGCGACGCGGTGCTGCGGCGGCGCGCCAGGTTGACCGCGGTGGCGCAAGTGCTGGGAGCGGTCGGATACAGAAACGTGCTGGCGCGCGGCTTCGCTCTGGTTCGGAACGAAGTGGGCGCTCCGCTGCGACGCGCCGCCGAAGTCGGGTCCCCGCAAAGCCTTCGAATCGAATTCTTCGACGGAGAAGTCGCCGCGACGACCGACGCGCGCTGCGGCGCCAAACGCCCGTTCAGCAGACCGGCCCGCCGCAAGCGCGCCGGCGACGACGACCAGACCTCGCTATTCTGAATGCTGGGCGTCGCAGCCGTTAGCTGCTTACAGGGAAAAAAACAGCGAATTTCGCCGATTCAGCTGTTTTCTTCGAAAACCAGTCTCGAAAACATCTGCAAATTAACTAGGGCGTGTCCTCATTTGAGCCACGCCAGCGCGCACACCAGCTACAACCCCGCCGAGAAATTGCGCGCGGTTTTTTCGTAACGGGTGGCGATGCCACGGAATTGCTTGATGAATTGGAAGAAGCGTTCGACTAGATTGCGCTCTCGGTACAATGCGAAGTCGCAATCGCGTTTGTTTTTGCGATTCGCCTTGGGAGGAATCACCGGTTGGATCGCGCGCGCCCTGAGGCTGGCGATGTAGGCGTCTGCATCGTAGCCCTTGTCGGCCAGGAGCGCTTCCGGTTGTACTTGTGAGGTCAGCGTTTCAGCTTGGGTGATATCGTGGACTTGGCCTGCGGTCAGTGTGAGCGCGAGCGGGTTTCCCAGTGCGTCGACGATCATATGGATTTTTGTGGTCAGGCCTCCGCGCGAACGGCCTATGGCTTGGTTGACGCCTTTCTTCTTACGTGCCCCGGCGCTGTGCTGATGCGCTCGGACGATGGTGGCGTCGATCATGGCGTACTCGTTGTCGGGATCATCGGCCAACGTCTTGAAAAGACTCTGCCAAACCCCTTTGATCGCCCAGCGTGAGAATCGCGTGTGGATGTTCTTCCAGGCACCGAAGCGCGTCGGCATGTCGCGCCAAGGAACACCCGTCCGGAATTTCCGGATCACGGCGTCGACGAAAAGTCGATTGCCGAGTTCGCTGTCGCGCCCAACGTATCCCGGACGACCCGGCAACAGATTCTCGACCGCGCGGACTGGTCGTCGCACAATCCGTGGCGATTCATCTGAGAGCCTCCGAAAGAAGGCTCCCCATGAATCATGCTTTTACTGGCGCGTGAATCCTTTAGATTGAAAAAATAATATCACATATCATACAAGATCAATGCCCCTCTGGGCAATTGAGGACACGCCCTAGAGCGCCTCACTCTCGGAATGTCGACCAAGCGGAACCCGCGCGGTCGTCGACCGCTCCGAAGCTCTCCGCCGCGCGGGCCAGCGTCACAAACCCGGCCGTCGATCTCCTCGGCGCGTCGCGTCGGATCGAGGCCGGCGGTTTCCAGCAGCGCGGCGAGGTCGAGCCCGCGCGCGACGGCGAAGCTCTTCAGCAACTGGCGCAGCATCTTGCGGCGCTGGCCGAAAGCGGCTCGAGTCGTCGCGGACAGAAGCGCGCCGTCGCAGGGGTCGGGGGCGTGAAGGGGATGAGTTCGACGAGGCTGGCCGTGACTTTCGGCGGCGGCGGATTGGCGTCGTGTGGAACGGATCGCAGCCAGCTCTACCGGCGTGTGGCAGATGTCTTTGACAAAAATAGGCGCTTGGCCTAACGATTCCGCATAATTTATTCGCGCTCGCCGACGAGGTGATCGAATGAGACGGCGGGATTTCATTGCCGCGGTTGGCGGTGCGGCTGTCGTCTGGCCCCTCGCTGCTCCCGCCCAACAAGCAGAACGGTTGCGACGGATCGGTGTCCTTTTGCCCTATGCTGAGAACGATAGTGAGGCAAAGTCTCATTTATCCACGCTCACTCAGGAGCTTGAACGACTCGGATGGTCGGAGGGCCGGAACATCCGTATCGACACCCGTTTTGCGGCCGGAATGGCAGATCAATATCCAGCACTCGCGAAAGAGTTGGCTGCACTCCAACCCGACGTGTTCCTTTCAGAGTCGACACCCGCTGCCGGCGCATTACAGCGGGAGACGCGCGCGATTCCGATCGTGTTTATCGGGGTCTCCGACCCGGTCGGCTCGGGTTTCGTCGCCAGTTTGGCGCGACCAGGGGGAAGTGGCTCCAGATGCTCAAAGAGATCGCACCGCACCTTGGGCGCGTGGCTTTCGTGGCCAACCCAAAATTCCGAGGATATGACTACTTTTTGCGATCTGCAAATGCGGCGGCGCGCCAGCGCTCGCGATTGAACTCATCCCAAGTCCGAGCAGCGACGATGCTGCTGATATCGAGCACTCGATCGAATCGTTCGCGCAGACGCCCGACGGCGGCCTCCTCATCGTTCCGGATGCCACAATCGTCGCCCATCGCGATCTATTCATTGCGCTCGCAGCACGCTACCGTTTGCCTGCGGTCTACCCTTGGCGTTACTTCGTTGCCGCCGGCGCCCTCATGTCTTACGGAATTGACAACATCGACGTGCTTAAAAAGGCGGCGTTGTACGTCCATCGCATCCTGAACGGCGCAAAGCCTGTCGACCTACCGGTGCAGGCGCCGACAAAGTTCGAGACCGTGATCAACCTCAAGACCGCCAATGCGCTCCGTCTGATCGTTCCCTTTTCGCTACCCGCTACCGCCGACGAGGTGATCGAATGAAAGACGCGACGCTTTCTGGCTGAGGTGCATGAGTCCGGTCATGACCACTAGCTTGCAAAAGAGTTCCCTACGCGACAGAACAGGGAATCAATTCGCGACAACAGGGAAGCAATTCCGCCTTATCAGGGCCGGAACCAGGGAATCGCGCGAAGTCGACAAGCTCGCCGGGGATGAAGCACTCAACCCTCCTCAAAAGAGCGCCCGGGCGTCAAGCGGAAAGCAGCGCCTCGGCTCGCGGCGGCGGGAAGGAGCGCGGTACTCTCACCGGCGCCAACGCCGCGGCCGTGCGTTCGCCTGCGTGCGGGCGTCTGTCCGCGACCGTCGGCAACGCGTCGCCCGCCCAGGCTTCGAGGAACCGGGCAAGCCAGGTCGAGACGGCGCCGTCGTGCTGAAACCAGCCGTCGAGATGTTCGCGCGGCGGGCGCGCGCCCGGCTGGGTCAAACGATGGGCGCCGCGCGTGGTCCAGCGGCACATCATCTGGTAGGTGACCTCGGGATGGAACTGCAAAGCGACTGCATTGCGGCCATATCGATAGGCCTGATGGGGAAAATCTCCGACGCCGTCGGCCAGCAATTCGGCGCCGGCGGGCAGATCGAAGCCATCGAAATGCCATTGATAGACAAAGCGCGGAAACGGCGGCTCGCAAAGCCGATCGGCTTCGGGCGTCGGCATGAGAGGATAATAGCCCGCCTCGCCGCGCCGGTCGGGATGCGAAAAAACACGCGCGCCCAGTTGGCGCGCGAGCAGTTGGGCTCCCAGGCAGAGCCCGAGATAGGGCTTGTCCTCTGCGAGCGGAACCGAAAGCCAGTCGATTTCCCGTTTGATCCACTCGTCGCCGTCGTTCGCGCTCATCGGGCCGCCGAAGACGACGACGCCGGCGTGCCGGTCGAGGCGCGCCGGCAACGAATCCCCCAACGAGGCGCGCCGGATGTCGAGCTCGAAGCCGAGCGCCTGCAACTGGCGACCCACTCGACCCGGCGTCGAATGCGCCTGGTGCAAGAGAATGAGAACCTTGCGGCGCTGACCGGGCTCCGCCATGAATACGCTCCCTTCTTTACGCGCACGGGGCAGCGCGTCGGAATTATCACATTGTTTAGCAAAGCTCGTGCCGAAAGGGTTAACGTCACGATAATTTTTGCATAATTTTCTCTTCGCACCGCTCTCATAATTTTCTCTTCGCACCGCTCTGCGGCGAAAAGCAGGCCGGGCGGTGGTTGACGTTCGGCTTCGCCGGCGTCTATAGACGCGGCCAAGCAGGCTGGGCGTGGTCCCGGCCCGAAGAGGTTTGGGCGAACGGCCATTGGATTCTGGTGAGCCGTCGCAAAGAAGGGTTGAGAGTTCATGGCCAATACCAAGTCGGCCCAGAAGGCCGTCCGTAAGATCG
This sequence comes from Roseiarcus sp., assembly GCA_049287975.1. Lineage (GTDB taxonomy): Bacteria > Pseudomonadota > Alphaproteobacteria > Rhizobiales > Beijerinckiaceae > Roseiarcus. The sequence continues at coordinate 2,534 of JBAQGU010000662.1, read as the reverse complement.
AACGCCGGACTGCGGTGAACAAGTCGCGTCGCAGCCAGATGCGGACTTTCGTTCGCAAAGTCGAAGAGGCGATCGCCGCCAAGGACGCGTCCGGCGCCGCGACCGCTCTGCGCGACGCCGAGCCGCTGGTCGCTCGCGCCGCGCAGAAGGGCATCATGCACAAGAACGCCGCCTCGCGGAAGATTTCGCGCTTGACGAAACGCGTCAAGGCGCTGGCGGGCTGAGGCGATTTCGATTTCCTCGGCGAGCGAACCCGAAACTCCCGGCGAACCGGGGCCGACGGGAGTGCAGGCCGCGACCGACCGGCCGCCTGACCACCTCTGCATCGACCCCAACAGCCCGTTTTACGACGAAGCGGCGCTTACGCGCGGCGTCGGCATTCGATTCAAGGGCCGTGAGCGGGACGACGTCGAGGAATACTGCATCAGCGAGAACTGGATTCGCGCTCCGGTCGGCAAGACCCGCGACCGCAAGGGCAATCTGCTGACGATCCGCATGACCGGCGCAGTCGAGGCCTATTTCTTGCGGCCCGCCGATGGTTGATGCCCCCTCTCCCCGCTTGCGGGAGGTGCTGGGGTGAGGGGCGTGGGAATTACGATGACCCCTTATCCGGCGCCATAGGGCGTCTTCCGGCGCCCTATGGCACCGCCTTCTCCCGCAAGCGGGAGAAGGCGAGAGCCTCATCGCTTCAGGTTCGCGACGATACGCACGAGTTGTTCCCTGAGCCGATCGACTTCATCAGGCGTGAAACCGACAAGCGCTCGGTCGGTCTCAGCGAGCACTGTCGGCAATATCCGGGCCAGCATATCGGCGCCGCGTGGCGTCAGGGAAACGGCGATGCTCCTGCGGTCGGAAGGCCGCTCGTGACGCACGATCAGGTCCTCGTTCTCCATCAGGCGCAGCCTATGCGTGAGCGTGGTGCGATCCACCGACGTGAGGTCGGACAGGCGCTGCATCGAGCAGCCGGGTTCCGCGTTCAGCACTGCCATCACGCGCCAACGCGCATAGTCCAGCCCAAAGCGACGCAGCCCCGAGTTCAGGGCGCGCTGGCGGCGAGCCAGGATCTGGCTGAAATAGTAGAAGAGATGCGACTCCAGCCGAAACCGCGCCGGCGCTTCCGCGGCCACGCCGCGACGCCCCTGACCGGGGGCGCGGAGCGTCGGTTCTGATCCTGTCATCTTTGCAATGGAGGCTTCCTCCGGCCAGGGCCCCGCGGCGGCTCTGGCAAATATGTTGACTTCCACATAATATGCGGCAGGATGCCCCCGAGGCAATGCGGCGCCGGAGCCTATTTTGCTTTCCGCGCCAGGTGGGAGTTCATTTCATGCAGCGAGGCGTCACCTTGCTTGCGGCGCTGGCCGCCCTTTCGTTCGCCGCCCCGAGCGCCCAATCTCAGGAAAAGGTGAAGGTCGGACTTCTCGTGACCCTGTCGGGACCCGCGGCGGTGCTCGGCGGCCAGGTCCGCGACGGCTTCAACCTCGCGGTGAAGGCGCTAGGGGGCAAGCTCGGCGGCGCCGACGCGGAGGTGATCGTCGTCGACGACGAGCTGAAGCCGGACGTCGCGGTGACCAAAGTGAAGGGCCTGCTCGAGCGCGATCATGTCGATTTCGTTGTCGGTCCGGTGTTCTCCAATATCCTGCAGGCGATCTACAAGCCGGTCACCGAGTCGGGCGCGTTCCTGATCAGCCCCAACGCGGGAACCTCGAACTTCGCCGGTAAGCAGTGCAACGCGAATTTCTTCGTCACCTCCTATCAGAACGATCAGAACGATGAGGTGCTCGGCAAATATGCTCAGGACAAGGGCGTCAAGTCGGTCTTCCTGATGGCGCCGAACTATCAGGCCGGCAAGGACGCGCTCGCCGGCTTCAAGCGCACCTACAAGGGCGAAGTGGTCGACGAAGTCTACACCCCGCTCGGGCAGTTGGACTTCTCGGCCGAACTCGCCAAAATCGCGGCGGACAAACCGGAGTCCTTCTTCACCTTCATGCCTGGCGGAATGGGCGTCAATCTCGTCAAGCAATATAGCCAGGCGGGACTGAAGCGGATTCCCTTCCTCTCCGTGTTCACGACCGACGAATCGACCCTACCCGCGCAGAAGGACGATGCGGTCGGCGATCTCGCCGGCGCTGATTGGGCGCCAAACATGGACAATCCGCAGAGCAAGGCCTTCGTCGCGGCCTATGAGGCGGCCTATGCCGCCGTTCCCGCCACCTACGCGATGCAGGCCTATGACGCCGCCATGCTGATAGACAGCGCGCTGAAGGCGACAGGCGGCAAGGTTTCCGATCACGACGCGCTGCGCGCCGCGCTGGAGAAGGCCGACTTCGCCTCGCTGCGCGGCAAGTTCAAGTTCGGCCATAATCATTACCCGATCCAGGACTTCTACCTCGTGAAGGTCGCCAAGCGCGCCGACGGTAAATACGAGACCGAGATCGTCGATCGCGTCTTCACCGACTACGCCGACGCCTACGCGGCCGAATGTCCGCTGAAATGAGAGGGGGAACGCCTCCTCTCCCGCTCTTGCGGGAGAGGGT
>JBAQGU010000661.1:0-4025 GCA_049287975.1 Roseiarcus sp. | reverse complement strand
GTCGACAGCTCCGCCCTACTCGGCATCATTTTCGATGAGCCCGAAAGACAGTCGTTTGAAGACTTGATCACAGCGAAGTCGAAATCGTCGCCGCAACCGACGTGATCGCCTGTAGTCCCTCGTAAGCATCTCATCCAGAAAGACTACCGCGCTCGTTGCGCATCCGACGCGCCGTCCGTGACAACGCTCCGCAATTGTGGCCAACTGCCCGACGCGGTGGCGCGACTGCGGCGCGCGCGAGAGACAGGAGACGGACGCGGCTCTCATGCGGGTCTTGGGCTTTATCGGCTCCCTGATCGCGACCTTTCTCGGGCTGACCGCGGTCACCTTCTCGATCGGAAGGTTCATCCCCGTCGATCCTGTGCTGGCCATCGTCGGCGATCACGCGACGCAGCAGGCCTACGATCGCGTTCGCCTGGAAATCGGGCTCGATCGATCGGTGCCGGAGCAATATCTCCTCTACCTGAAGCGCGTCGTGACCGGCGATTTCGGTCATTCGGTCATGACCTCCAACCCGGTCCTCTCCGATCTCATGCACTTCTTCCCCGCGACGCTCGAACTCGCGACGGTAGCCACGATCATCGGCGTCGCGCTCGGCGTCCCCGCGGGCGTCGCGGCGGGCGCGATGCGGGGGCGCTGGCCCGATCATTTCGTCCGCTTTTTCGGCTTGTTCGGCTATTCCATGCCGGTGTTCTGGCTGGGGCTCGTCGGACTCTGGCTGTTTTACGCCAAACTGAACTGGGTCGCCGGGCCGGGCCGCATCGACATAGGTTTCGACGATATCGTCGAGCCGCGCACTGGCGTGCTCTTGATCGACAGCGCCATCGCGGGCGAATGGGAGGCGTTTCGCAACGCGTTCGCGCATCTCGTGCTCCCGGCGTCGCTGCTCGGCTACATCTCGCTGGCCTATATCGCGCGCATGACGCGCAGCTTCATGATCGATCAACTGAGTCAGGAATACATCGTCGCCGCGCGCATAAAAGGCTGTTCGTTCTGGCGCGTGGTCTGGGGGCACGCCTTTCCCAACATCCTCGTCGCGCTGATCACGGTGATCGGCCTCAGCTATGCTTCGTTGCTCGAGGGCGCGGTGCTGACGGAGACCGTGTTCGCCTGGCCGGGCCTCGGCCTCTACATCACTCGCTCGTTGTTTAATGCGGACATGAACGCGGTGCTCGGCGGGACCTTGGCAGTCGGCGCCGTGTTCATCGGCGTCAACGCGACGTGCGACTTCCTCTATCGGGTCGCGGATCCCCGGTTGCGCGCGACGTGAGCGACGCTGCGCCGGTATCCTTCCCGCGATCCTTGCGCGCCTGGCTCGCCGACGAGGCGCCGGCGTCGCAGACGCAAGCGCGGCTCGGCGAGTGGTCGCGCGTCGCTCAGCGACTGCTCTCCAATCCGCTCGCCGCGACAGGCCTCGCGATCGTAGTCGTGCTCGTTCTGACCGCGCTGCTGGCGCCGATGCTCGCGGGGCGCGCCTCGCCGATCGCCCAGGAGTTGACACAAAGACTGCAAGCGCCGAGCGCCGCGCATTGGTGCGGCACGGACGAACTCGGGCGCGACATCTACGCCCGTTTGATCTACGGATCGCGGGTGACGCTGCTGATCGTCGCGCTCGTCGCCGCGGTGGTGGCGCCCGTGGGCCTCGCGGTCGGAACGACCGCGGGCTATTTCGGCGGCGGCGTCGACACGGTCCTGATGCGCGTTACCGACATCTTCCTCGCCTTCCCCCGCCTGGTGCTCGCGCTCGCTTTCGCGGCGGCGCTCGGGCCGGGCATCGTCAACGCGGTGATCGCGATCTCGCTGACCTCGTGGCCGGCCTACGCGCGCATTTCGCGCGCGGAGACCGCGACGGTCGCGCGCAGCGACTATATCGCAGCCGCCGTGCTGCAGGGGGCTCCAGCGTCGCGCATTTTGTTTCGGCACATCGCGCCGCTCTGCGTCTCCTCGGTCATCGTGAGGCTGACGCTGGATATGGCGGGCATCATTCTGACGGCCGCAGGCCTCGGATTTCTCGGCCTCGGCGCGCAGCCGCCAACGCCGGAATGGGGCGCGATGGTCGCCACCGGCCGCGACGTGATCCTGGATCAGTGGTGGGTCGCGACGATACCGGGCCTCGCCATCTTCGTCGTCAGCCTGGGCTTCAATCTTCTCGGGGACGGACTGCGGGACACATTCGATCCGAGGTCGCAATGAGCGCGGCCCCGCTGCTCGAGGTCGAAGGGCTCGAAGTCGGCTATCCCAGCCGGGGCGGCCTCGTGCGCGCCGTGCGCGACGTCGGCTTCGCGCTCGGCCGGGAGCGGCTCGGCATCGTCGGCGAGTCCGGTTCGGGCAAATCGACGACGGCGCGCGCGATCCTCGGGCTGATCCCCGCGCCGGGCGTAGTGAAGGCGCGCAAACTCGCTTTCGACGGGCGCGATCTGATTGGGCTCGGCGAGCGGGAATGGCGCGCGCTGCGAGGCCGGCGCCTCTCCATGGTGATGCAGGACCCGAAGTACTCGCTGAACCCCGTGCAACGCATCGGCGCGCAGATCATGGAGACCTATCGGCTTCATCGCCGGTCCAGCCGACGCGAGGCGGAAAGGCGCGCGTTGGAGATGCTGGAAGCGGTGCGCATCCGAGATCCGGAAACGGTCTTCCAGCTCTATCCGCATCAACTTTCCGGCGGCATGGGCCAACGCGCGATGATCGCGATGATGCTGATCGCCGATCCCGATCTCCTGATCGCGGATGAACCGACCTCCGCGCTCGACGTGACGGTGCAAAACCAGGTGTTGCGCATCCTGGACGATCTCGTCGCCGAGCGCGGCATGGGATTGATCTTCATCACGCACAATCTCACGATCGTCTCGAGCTTTTGCGATCGCGTGCTCGTCATGTACGGCGGGCGCATCGTTGAGGAATGCCCGGCGCACGATCTGCATGACGCGCGCCACCCCTATACGCGCGCCCTCGTCGCGTCGGCGCTGGAACTCGATCGTCCCAAGGCGGAGCTCAGCGTCGTCGCGCGCGATTCGGCGTGGATGTCATGACGGCCACGCCGGCCATCGCGGTCGAGAACCTGACCGTGACTTTCAGCAGCGGGCTCAGGCGCATAGTGGCGGTGCAAGAGGTCTCCTTCGAGGTCGCCCGCGGCGAGACCTTCGGGATCGTGGGCGAGTCCGGTTCTGGCAAATCGACGGTGCTGAAGGCGGTCGCCGGCCTCGCGCCGGCCTCGAACGGGGGCGTGCGCATCGAAGGCCGCCCCATGAGCGCCCGACGCTCGAAGAGCGAGCGCCGGCTGTTGCAATACGTGTTTCAGGACCCTTACGGCTCGCTGCATCCGCGTCAGAGCATCGATCGCATCTTGCGCGAACCGCTCGAGATCCACGGTCTTCCCGACCGCGAAACGACGATCCTGGCGGCTCTCGCCAATGTCGGCCTCGACCCGCGTCATCGCTTCCGATATCCGCATCAACTTTCCGGCGGTCAGCGCCAGCGCGTCGCGATCGCGCGCGCTCTGATCCTCGAGCCGAGCCTGCTGCTTCTCGACGAGCCGACATCGTCGCTCGACGTCTCGGTGCAGGCCGAGATCCTCAACTTGATCGCCGGAATTCGCCGGACTCGATCGCTCACCACGATATTCGTCAGCCACGACCTCGCGGTGGTCGCGCATTTGTGCGAACGCATCGCGATCATGCAATTGGGACGGCTCGTCGAAATCCTGCCGGTACAAGCGCTGCGGCGAGGTCAGGCGCGAGAGGATTATAGCCGCGAGCTGATCGCGGCCAGCCGGGGCTATGTTCGCGAGGCCGCCGCGCTTGCCAAGCCGCCCGAAGGCGTCCGATAGTGTTCGCGTCGCAACCGCATCGGCAGGAGGGCCGCATGTCGAAATTTTGGAAGGTCGCGCTCGGCGCTACGGTAATCGCCGCCTTGATCGAGGCCGCGCCTTCGAGCAGCGCGTTCGCCGCGACGCCCGCGGATACCCTGGTCGTCGCCAAGACGATCGACGACATCATTTCCCTCGATCCCGCCGAAGCCTACGAGCT
>JBAQGU010000660.1:0-4048 GCA_049287975.1 Roseiarcus sp. | reverse complement strand
GGATCGAGCGGAGCGAGATGGCTCCGTGGTGCGCGATTGCAGGCGAAACGATGATTCGATTGGGAGCGTGCGTGACGGCCCGACCCCTCATCCGCCCTTCGGGCACCTTCTCCCGCAGGGGGAGAAGGGGCTCGCTGGCGAAGGCGCTATCCTTTCCGCGACGCCCGACAAACTGAGAACCTCGATTGGAATTCCTGTACTTTCTGATTCGTCGCGTATTCTGGTCGCTTCTCGTGCTGTTCGGGCTGTCGATCGTGATCTTCGTGATCGCGCGCGTCATGCCGGGCGATCCCGCACGGATGGCGATGGGACCGCGCGCGAGCCAGGAACAGGTGGCGGACCTGAAGGCGAAAATGGGGCTCGACAAGCCGCTCCTGGATCAATACGCGCACTTCATCGCGGGCCTTTCGCGCGGCGACCTCGGCCTTTCCTTCCTCACCAAGCGGCCCGTCAACGACGACATCGCGGAAACCTTCGCCGCCACGCTCGAGCTCGTGCTGGCGACGATCGTGATCGCCTTCGTCTTCGGCGTGCCGATGGGCGTCGTGGCCTCGGCGAACAAGGACGGCGCGATCGACAATCTCGTGCGATTTTTCGCGATTCTCGGCGCGGTGACGCCGAGCTTCCTGCTGGCGCTGCTGCTGCAGGTTTTCGCCGGATACGTGCTCCACGCTCTGCCGACGACCGGGCGGATATCACCCGACGCGCCGGTCGCGGCCGACATCACGGGACTGCTGACCATCGATACTCTGCTGAAAGGCAATCTCGGCGGGTTTTTCGACGCGTTGCGGCATCTGTTGCTGCCGAGCCTTGCCCTCTCCGCCGCCACCGTCGGGCAGATCGCGCGGATCACGCGCTCCTCGATGATCGACGTCGCCAAGCAGGACTATATCGAGGCAGCCCGCGCCTTCGGGGTGCCCAACCGCGTGCGCCTGTTCAAATATATGCTGCGGCCCGCGTTCGTGCCGCCGATGACGATCCTCGGCCTGGAATTCGCCTCGCTGCTGGGCAACGCATTCGTCGTCGAGCTCGTGTTCGCCTGGCCAGGCATGGCGAGCTACGGCGTGCGCAGCATCCTGCAAAAGGACCTCAACGCCGTCATGGGGGTCGTGATGATCTCGGGCGTCTTCTTCGTCGTCGCCAACCTCGCGATCGACGTGCTAGTCGGCTTCGTGGATCCGCGCGTCCGCATCCGCGGGGGCCGCGCATGAGCGTCATCGCAGCGCCGATTCGCGTTTCGCTCGCCTACCAGAACTGGCATCGCTTCAGCCGCAATCCGACGGCGTTGATCGGGGCGGCGATCGTCGTGATCGTCGTCCTCGCCGCGTTGCTGGCGCCGTGGATCGCGCCGCATCCCGAACACGTCGGCGCCGTCGTCAATTTTCGCGCACGCCATCAGCCGCCCTCCGCGCAATATTGGTTCGGCACCGACAATGTCGGGCGCGACATTTTCAGCCGCGTCCTGTTCGGCTATCGGATTTCGCTGATGCTGGCCGCGGTCGTCCTGGGACTCGCCGTTCCTTTCGGGGTGACGCTGGGGCTGGTCGCCGGCTATTTCGGCGGCTGGGCCGAAATCGTCATCATGCGGCTGACCGACATCGCGCTCGCGATTCCGCCGCTCGTGATGGCGCTGGCGATCACCGCCGTGCTGACGCCCAATCTCACGCATGCGATGTTCGCAATCGCCGCGCTCTGGTGGACATGGCACACGCGCCTGATCTTCTCGATCACGCGAACGCTGCGCAACCAGGAGTTCGTCGAGGCCGCCAGGATCTTGGGCGCGAGCAACTTCCACATCCTGTTTCGCGAACTCCTGCCCAATTGCGCGTCCGCGATTCTCGTCAAGGTCTCGCTCGATTTCGGCTTCGTCATCCTGATCGGCGCCGCGCTTTCCTATCTCGGGCTCGGCGTCCAGCCGCCGACGCCCGATCTCGGCACCATGGTCGCGGGAGGCGCGGACTTCCTGCCCGATCGCTGGTGGGAATCGCTGTTGCCCGGCGCGGCGATCCTGCTGGTCGCGTTGGGCTTCAATCTGCTCGGCGACGGCCTGCGCGATCTCTATGACGTCGAGAGCGTTCGATGAGCGGCGAGCCTCTGCTTTCCGTTCGCTCTCTGTCGGTCGACTTCACTACCTACGGGCGCCGCTCGCGGGTGCTGCGCGAAGTCTCGCTCGACGTGCCTGCGCGTCGCCATGTCGCCCTGGTGGGCGAATCCGGTTGCGGTAAGAGCGTGACGATGCGCTCCATCATGGGCATTCTGCCCGCGACCGCTGAGACGACTTCGGGCCAGATCGTGTACGACGGCCGCGATCTGCTCTCCTTGCGCCCGCGCGAGCGCGAGGCCTTGCGCGGGACGGCCATGTCGATGGTCTTTCAGGACCCGATGACTTCGCTCAATCCAGTCTTCACCGTCGGCGACCAGATGGGGACGATCCTCAAACATGCCGACCGTCGGCTGCGTCGCGCGCGTGACCGGAGCGGACGCTTGGCGCGCATCCATGAAGTTCTGCGGCAGGTGCGCATGCCCGATCCCGAGCGCATCGCCGGGTCCTATCCGATCATGCTTTCGGGCGGGATGCGGCAGCGCGTGCTGATCGCGATGGCGCTGCTTTCCGAACCGCGCCTCCTGGTCGCGGACGAGCCGGGAACCGCGCTCGACGTCACCACGCAGGCGCAAATCCTGAAGCTCTTGAGGGATCTCGTCGAGGATCGCAGCCTCGCGCTGCTGATGATCACCCACAATCTCGGCGTCGTCCGCGAATCGGCCGACTATGTCTATGTCATGTATGCCGGCTCCGTGGTGGAGCACGGCCCCACCGCCGAGCTGTTCGCCCATCCCAGCCATCCCTATACGCGGGCGCTGATCGACTGCGTGCCGAAGCTGTCCGGCGACACGACCTTCCGCGGCATCGACGGTTCGCTGCCCGACTATTCCGCCCCGCCGCCCGGCTGCCGCTTCTCGCCGCGCTGCCGCCTGGCGACGCTGGTATGCGAGCGTCCCCCGGCAGATACGCCAGTGAGCGCCGATCACAGCGCGGCCTGCTGGCATGTCGACGAGCCGGCGGCATGACCGTCCCGCTGCTCGAAGTCGCCGGCCTAGGCAAGGCGTTCCCGTTGCGGGGCGGATTGTTCGGCGGGGTCAAGGGCGAGGTGAAGGCGGTCACCGACGTCAGTTTCAAGCTGGCCAAGGGCGAAGTGTTCGGGCTCGCGGGCGAGAGCGGGTCGGGCAAATCGACCATCGCGCGGATGATTCTGGGACTGACGGAGCCGAGCGAGGGAGCGATCCTGTTCGAGGGACGCGACCTCGCGGATCGGGTTGCCCGCGCGGCGTGCGGCGGAGCCATCCAGATGGTGTTCCAAAATCCGGGCTCTTCGCTCAATCCGCGCCGCTCGATCGGCCAGTCGATCGCGGTCCCGCTGGAGGCGCGCAAGCTCGAGTCGGCGGAGGTCGAACGCCGCGTCGGGCGCCTGTTGGAGATGGTGGAATTGCCCGCCGATTTCCGCAACCGGTACCCGCATGAATTGTCGGGCGGCCAGAAGCAGCGCGTCGCGATCGCGCGCGCGCTCGCGGTCGAGCCGCGGTTGATCGTGCTCGACGAGCCGACTTCGGCGCTCGACGTGTCGGTCCAGGCCAAGATCATCGAATTGTTGATCGAGCTCGGCCGTTCGCTCGGCCTCACCTACATCTTCATCTCCCACGATCTGAGCCTGATGCGGAATTTCGCCGGTCGCGTCGGCATTCTCTATCTCGGCCGGCTCGTCGAGGCCGGTCCGGTCAGGACCTTGTTCGAAACGCCGGCGCATCCCTACACGCGCTCGCTGCTGGCCGCGATTCCCGTGATTTCAGATGCGGAGGAAGCTCTGAAGCCCAAGACGGCGATCGTCGAGGGCGAGATTCCGAGCCCCGCCAACCAGCCCAAGGGCTGCCCGTTCCATACCCGCTGCCCCCACGCCTTCGCCCCTTGCGAAAGCCGGTTGCCCGCCATCGTCCGACTGGACGCCGATCATTTCGCGCGCTGTCATTTGTTGGGGCCGGGCCCCGCCAACGA
>JBAQGU010000659.1:0-2868 GCA_049287975.1 Roseiarcus sp. | reverse complement strand
GTGGCGGCGGGACGGGGGCTGTTCTCGCTGCTCGGGCCACGACGCGAGTCCCGCGCGGCGCGCAAGCTGGGCGCCGAGGTCGGGTTGCGGCCGAACGATCCCAGTCTCGCGATCGAGTTGCTCTCGGGCGGCAATCAGCAGAAGGTCGTTGTCGGACGCTGGCTGCATCTGGCGGCCAAACTCTACGTCTTCGAAGACCCGACCGCCGGCGTCGACGTCGGCGCGAAGGCGGAGATCTACCGCCTGTTCGACGTCGCGCTGCAGGCCGGCGCCGCGATCCTGATCGTATCCACCGATTTCGAGGAAGTGGCCAAGGTCTGCCATCGCGCCTTGGTGTTCGATCGAGGCCGGGTCGTGGCCGAGCTTTCCGCGGCGGATCTATCCGTGGAGAACCTGCTCGCGGCGGCTTCGGCGAATGTCGGCCGGGCGGCGATGGCGAACGCGGCGACGGACGGCTCGGCGCGGGGCGAACATGCAGTCCATTAAGTCCAACGCGCTCGAGCCGACGCGCCCGGAACTGGCGGGCCTGACGCGATGGCAGGCGATCGGCCGCATCCTGCCGGTCTACGGCCTGCCGATTCTGACATTGCTGTTGATCATCTTCTTTTCGATCCTCCTGCCGGACACGTTCCCGACCGCGCTCAACGTTCGCTCGATCCTCAGCGACAAGGCGATCATAGCGATGCTCTCGCTGGCGGCGACGCTGCCGATGATGGCGGGCCGCATCGACCTGACCGTCGGGTTCGGCATCGTGATGTGGCACATCCTGGCGATGAGCCTGTTGGTCAAGTTCGCGATCCCGTGGCCGCTGGCCATTCTGATCGTGATCGCTTGCGCGGCGCTCGTCGGCCTGATCAACGGCCTGCTCGTCGAAGTCGCGCAAGTCGATTCCTTCATCGCCACGCTCGGCACCGGCACCATTCTGTACGCGCTCGCGCTCTGGCACACCGACGGGCGCCAGATCATCGGCAAGCTGCCGCTGGGCTTCATCGAGATCAACACGATGTCGATCGCGGGCATACCGATCCCGGCCATCTACGCGATCATCCTTGCCGTCGTGCTCTGGATCGTCAGCGAGCGCTTGCCGATCGGGCGCTACATTTACGCGATCGGCGCGAACGAGAAGGCCGCCGCTCTGAACGGGATTCCGGTGCGCGCCTATGTCATCGGCGTATTCGTCGGCTCCGGCCTGATCGCCGGCTTTGCCGGCTGTGTGCTCGCCGCCAAGCTGAGGATCGGCCAAGCCAATGTCGGGCTCGACTATCTCTTGCCCGCTCTGGTGGGCGCATTCCTCGGCTCGACGACCATCAAGCCCGGCAGGGTCAACGTCTGGGGCACGATGTTCGGCGTCTTGATCCTCGCCGTCGGCATCTCCGGCATCCAGCAGCTCGGCGGGGCGTTCTTCGTCGAGCCGCTGTTCAATGGCACGACATTGGTCATTTCGATCGCGCTGGCGGGCTTCGCGCAGCGCCGGCGCAGCGTGGTTCGGCCGGCCCGCGCCATCGTCGATTCGAGCTAGAGAAAGGATTGGCGGCGGGCTTCGCCCGCTCGCTGAGGTCGGCGGCCGATGTCGGCCGTCGTAACAGCGCCGGAGATCCGGCCTGACGGGCCGTAGCGGCTCGCCAGCAACGCACTGGGAGGATCAGCATGTCGAGGTTTGGTTTGATCGGCGGAGGTCTCTTGGCCTCCGCGGCGTTTGTCGGACTGCACGCCGGCGTCGCGCGAGCGGCGGATGACGATTTCATGAAAATGGCGAAGGCCTACATCGCCGAGGTGTCGGCGCCGGTCACGACATGGGACGGCCCGACCACCGGTCCGAAGTCGCCAGGCAAGAAGCTGGTCATCTACGTCTCCGCCGACCAGAAGAACGGCGGCGCCAGCGGCGTCGGCGACGGTGCCCAGGAAGCGGCCAAGGCGATGGGCTGGGAATTCCGCATCCTCGACGGGCAGGGCTCCGTCCCGGCGCGCTCGTCGGCGTTGACCCAGGCGATCGCGCTGAAGCCCGACGGCATCATTCTCGGCACGGTCGACGCCGCCGAGCAGGCGCCGATCGTCGAGCAGGCGGTCGCGGCGGGGATCAAGGTCGTCGGTTGGCATGCCGGGCCGGGCCCCGGCAAGATCGACGCGGTGCCGGGCGTCTTCACCAACATCACCACCGACCCGAACGAAGTCGCCAAGGCTTCCGGGCTCTATGCGGTGGTCGACTCGGGAGGAACCGCGGGCGTCATTCTGTTCACGGACTCGATCTACGCGATCGCCACCGCCAAGACCAACGCGGAAAAGGCAGCGGTCGAGGGGTGCAAGGGCTGCAAGGTGCTGTCGATCGAGGACACCCCGATCGGCGACCTTTCCAACCGCATGGGGCAGCTGACCACGTCGCTGCTCGCCAAATACGGCAAGGCCTGGACCTACTCGATCGCCGTCAACGACCTCTACTACGACTTCGCGGCGCCGTCGCTGCAATCCGCCGGCATAGATCCCGCCACCGGCTATCCGCGCAACATCGCGGCGGGAGACGGTTCGGTGCCGGCCTTCCAGCGCATTCGCGAGAAGCAATATCAGATCGCCACGGTCGCCGAGCCGCTGCATCTGCATGGTTGGCAGTGCATCGACGAAATGAACCGCGCCTTGGCCGGCCAGCCGCCGAGCGGTTTCGTCGCGCACGTCCATCTGTTCATCAACGCCAACATCGACAAGGACGGCGGCGCGCAGAACATCTTCGATCCCGGCAACGACTACAAGGGTCACTACAAGAAGATCTGGGGCGTGATGTAATTTCCGCGGGACCGGACGTAGTGATGACCGAGGGCACGAACCCCTTCTCCCCTTGCGGGAGAAGGTGGCCCGAAGGGCCGGATGAGGGGTCGG
>JBAQGU010000658.1:0-4585 GCA_049287975.1 Roseiarcus sp. | reverse complement strand
GGGGACGGGGTAGGGGGACGTTAGCCTCGCGCGGGGCGCAAATCTGTGAATCACTTCCTTCCACGAAGAATAGAATCCGCGTTGCGGAGGACGTTGTTATGCCGCGCGCCGGCCGATCAGTAATAATAGGCAGACGGCACGCCGAAGGCACCGTTGACCACGAAGAACGGGAATCCCGCGATCTGCCCAGCGAAATGAACTGGCGCGCCGACCAGCATGCGCGGATCATTCGCATGCGGGGGAAACACGGCTTCGACCATCCGGAACGGCAAGCTGACGATCGTACCGGCAATCGCGACCGGCGCCGTCACGATGGCAGCGGGCCCGTGGAAAGCGTCGGGAGCAGCGGCGACCGGCTCGCGATGGGCGCGCGCTCTCACCGTTATATCGTTGCTGCCGACCGGATGATAGGTCCGGTGCGCGGTTCGGTGGTGAATATCACGATGCTCCACGGCCGCAGCCGCCGGCAAGCTAACCCCCGCGAGAAGCGCCGCGCCCGCGACGGCTTGCGTCAGTTTTGATGTGCGAATTTTCATCGGCTTGGCTCCATATGTGTCACAAGGTATGTATCACGCGGTGTTCCGCAGCACGAACAAGGCTATTGCGAGACTTCATCTAGGCCACATTATGCAGCTTTCACGTGACGCTTTATCCCGAAACGAACTACGGAGTTACGGTGACTTTACGAAACCCCTCTGGACAACCTGAACGATCCTAGAATCTTCTATTCTGCCTCCTTCATCGACGCAAGGTCGGAGATCGCGGGGGTTGAGAAAAGTGTGACCGTAATAGGCCGCCGACCACGAGATCGACGACTTCATGACCGTCCCACGCTCGCGCCCAGGGTGACGAGAAGCTCGTCCAGTTGCGCGAACGTCTCGGGCATCCCACCCTCCATCCCGGCGATGGCGCCGTCGAGAGCTTCCTTCGAGGGATAGAGTTCGTGCATGACCAGCAGCGTCTTGCCACCTTTTTCCTCGAAGGTCACCGTGGTGACGGCGCCGTCGTCACTTTCATCGTTAGTCCAGACGAGGCGCGAGTGCGGCGCCACCTCGAGATACCTGCCGAAGAACGCCATAGGCTTTGAGGCCTCGTGGCCGAACTCGAAACGGTACCTGCCTCCTACACGAACATCCGCCTCGCAGGAAAGCAGGGACAAGCCCGTCGACTTCGGCGCCCACCACCGCTCGAGCAGCTCGGGCTTGGTCCACGCCTCGAACACGATGCGCGCCGGGCCGTTGAAGGTTCGCGTAACGATTAGCTCACGCTCGGACTTCCGTTCCACCGTCGTGCGGTTCTTCATCGGGGTAGGATCACTCTCTCTTCTTGCGTCCATCGACCTTCTCCTTCTGTTTCAGTTCCTCGACAACCTTGTCCAGCTCCTCGAAGCGTGCGTCCCAGAGCTGGCGGTACCTCTCGATCCATGCCGCCTCTTCCTCCAGTCGGCGCAGGCCGAGCTTGCAGGTACGCACGCGCCCGACCTTCTCCGTGGTGACGAGCCCCGCCTGCTCCAAGACGCCGACATGCTTCTTCATGCCCGTGAGGGTCATGTGGAACTTCTCGGCAAGGTCCGTGATCGAAGCGTCTGCACGGCCGAGCTGCTCCAGAACGCCGCGTCGGGTGGCGTCCGAGAGCGCGGCGAACGAGGCATCGAAGCGGGTCCGGGCATACTGAACCATGTGGTTCAGTATGTAACACACGGATTGGCGGCATGCAAGGGGAGGCCGAGGGGTTACGGGTTACGGTGACGTACTAAAACCCCCATTGACGACCTAAACGATCCCAGAATCTTCGATTCTGCCTCCTTCATCGACGCGACGGCGGAGATCGCGGGGGCGGGAGTCCCAGCCGGCGTCACGCGTCTTCCACCGGGATCTCGGTGGTCCATTTGCCAACCTCGAGGACCACCTCGCTGGTGTAGGAGCGGATACCGGGAGCGGTCGCGAGGATCTGGCGGGCGAAGTCCTGGTAATGCGCGACGTCCTTGCTGCGCACCAGGATGATGTAGTCGATGTCGCCGGCGACGGTGAGACACTGCGCGACGCGCGGCAGCTCCCGCATCCGGCGTTCGAAGTCGCGCATCACCGTCTCCTGAGGGCGATCGAGCTTGATGCGCACCACGGTCAGCAGGGGATAACCCAGCTTCTCCGGCGCCATCAGGGCGACGGTCCGCTCGATGATTCCGGCGGCGCGCAGCCGGCGCACCCGCTTCAGGCAAGCCGGCGGCGACAGGCCGATCTCGTCGGCCAGCGCTTGGTTGGCGATCGCCGCGTCATATTGCAGAACCCGCAGAATCCGCCTGTCGATGGCGTCGAGCGGCGTATCGGCCAGATCTGCGGGCTTTTGGATTCGCAAGTGAAACCCACTTTCGGCGTCGCCAAATTTCTTAAAAATGAGAGACGGCGGGAAGTTTCCACGAAATGCGCGTTTAAAAAGAAATCACGCGGCGTCGCTGCCGATGTAAGCTCATTGACGTTGCCCGAGCAAGGGGAAGCCAATGTCGAAGCCGCATCTGACCAACGAGCCTTGGGATGCACATCTCATTCGCTACGGGATGCCCTTCGCAAAGCGCCTCATCGAAAGGGCGCGCGGGACGCTGATCTGGGACAGCGAGGGACGCGAGATCCTCGATTTCACGTCGGGCCAGATGTGCGCGACGCTCGGACACAACCACCCGCGCATCGTCGAGGCGATCCAGGAGGCGTGCGAGGGCGCACTGCACCTTTTCAGCGGCATGCTGAGCCCGCCGGTGGTGGCGCTGTCCCAGCGACTCGCCGCGATGCTGCCGCCGCACCTGTCGAAGTCGCTGTTTCTCAGCACCGGAGGCGAGGCGAACGAGGCCGCGCTCAAACTGGCGAAGATGCATTCCGGCAGATACGAGGTGGTGGCCTATACGGGTTCATGGCACGGCATGACCTCCGGCGCGCAATCGGTCAATTACGTCGCCGGCCGCCAGGGCTACGGGCCGATGATGCCGGGAGCGCTGGCGCTGCCCGCGCCCAACCCGTATCACTGCCCGGTTCGGCATTGCCGGGACGCCTGCGACGGTACTTGCCTCGAGGTCGGCTTCGACATGGTCGACGCGCAGTCGACCGGCTCGCTTGCCGCGGTCATCGCCGAGCCGGTGGAGAGCTCGGGCGGAGTCATCGTGCCGCCGGAGGGCTATTGGCGGAAGGTGAAGTCGCATTGCGACAAGCGCGGCATGCTGCTGATCTTCGACGAGGCGCAGACCGCGTTCGGGCGACTCGGTTGCGATTTCGCCTTCCAGCATTTCGGCGTCGAGCCGGACATGCTGACTCTGTCGAAAACCCTGGGCGGCGGCCTGCCCCTCTCGGCCACGGTGATTTCCGACGCGATGGATGCGGATTGCCATGAGAAGGGCTTCATCCATCCGACTTCGCACGTCTCCGATCCCTTGCCGGCCCATGTCGCGCTCGCCGTGCTGGACGTCCTGGCGGAGGAGGACCTGAACGCCCGCGCTCTGGCGATGGGCGAGCGGCTAGGCGCGGGGCTGCGTTATCTTCAGGACAAGCATGAGATCATCGGCGACGTCCGCGGCTTCGGGCTGTTGCAGGGCGTCGAATTGGTCAAGGACCGCGAGACCCGCGCGCCGGACGCCCCCACCGGGCGCGCCATCACTGCACGCTGCATGGAGCTGGGACTCTCCATGAACATCGTTTCCGTGGGGTCGATGGCCGCGATATGGCGCATCGCGCCGCCGCTCACAGTGACGCGCGAGGAGATCGAGCGCGGCGTCGCCATCCTCGATCAGGCGATCGGCGAGGTAGTGGCGGAGGGCGCGAAGACGGCGGTGGGCTAGTCGCCCGAGTCGATCAAAATGATCGGATATTCCCCTCTCCCCGCCTCTTCGCGGGGAGAGATGCTATGGGGTGGGCGGCGAGAATAGTGCACCATCGCTGCTGTCAAACCCACGATGGAGCGCTTCACCCAAGCCAGTCGATCTGAGCAAGTCTCTCGCCGCCCTGGATCAAGATATATAGCACGTTGATCGTCGTCATTGAATTGAGCCAGTCGAGTTGGCTGGTCGCCGCGCGGGCGCCTGGCCTGGCGCGCGATCCGCTGAAGAAGCTGGCGCCGGACCCCGGAACAGCTGTTCAAATTGATCGACCGCTGGCGCGAGGAGTCGCGGCGGGCCGGACGCGTGGTGCGGCGGGTCTGGGTGGCTTTCGAGGCGGGGGGCGCGACGGGTTCTGGCTCGCGCGGTTGCTCGCCCAGCACGAGATCGAGGCCTATGTCATTCACCCCACGAGCATCCCGGTGAAGCGGGATCATCGCCGCGCCAAGACGGATCGGCTCGATACGGAGCTGCTGATGCGGGCGTTCCTGGGCTGGCTGCGCGGCGAGGCCGACCATTGCGCCGCCCAGGTTCGACGGGCAGGAGCGGGCCTCGAGCGGACCCCCGAGGCGCCTCCCGGGGCCAGACACCACGCAAATTTTCCTCTTGACAAAAAAGACCCCATACAAGGGGCCGGGGTGAGTAGCCGGAATGTTTGAAGCCGCACGACTGTTCGGCCGAAACACAAAGTCACCTGAAGGACTGGCGCATAATTGAACAGGGTGCACC